>WGMD01000003.1 GCA_016125255.1 Planctomycetota bacterium
CGTTGTACGGCCCGTGCGGCGCATTCGTCGCCAGGTACACGAAAAACGGCTCGGCCTTGTGCTTGCCGATGTACTTGAGCGCCTCGCGGAACCACACATCCGTGCAGTATCCCTCGAACTTCTCGGGCTTGTCATTGCGGTAGTAGGTGTCGTCGAAGTAATCGTTGCCCCACCAGTCCGGGCCCTGTCCGTCGCCGCCGCCGCGGATGTGCAGCGTATCTTCAAAGCCCTGATCCTCCGGGCGGAGCGGATACGTGTCGCCGAGGTGCCATTTGCCGAACATCGCCGTGCGATAGCCCGCCGCCCGAAGCGACTCGGCGATAGTGATTTCGTTCGTACTCATCAGCGACCGGCCCATGATGGTGTGCCAGACGCCGGTGCGCGTCGAGTACCGCCCGCTCATCAGGGCCGACCGCGTCTCGGCACACGTCGGATCAACGTGAAAATTGGTGAATCGCACGGAGTGATCGTGCAGCGTGTCCATGTTGGGCGTGTGAATGATCGGATTGCCGTTGGCGTGAATGTCGCCGTAGCCCTGGTCGTCGGTGATGATGAGGATCACATTGGGCCGCTCGGCGGCTTGAACGATCGGAGCGAGAATCACGATCAGAGCGCACAACAACTTCTTCATGGATCATTACCTCGGCAGATGTTCGATGAGCAGGTCGGCCAGCGCCTGCGGGTTGTCGACGTTGAGCCAGTGTCCGCCTTCCACGTGATGCAGATGCACACGACCGTGGACGGACTTCGCCGCGGCGATCCGCTCACACGCCGCATCGGTCAGTAAGGATGAACGCGTCGCCTTCACCAGATGCACCTCGACCCCCTCCGGCGGTGCGTCAATCAGCGGCCAGAGGTCCGCCTGATAGAACCCCATCAGCAGATGTTCTATTGCGTCCAGATCGATGCGCCATGTGAACCGCCCCCCGTCATTGTGCAGATTCATTGCCATCCACTGCGCGATCGGCTCGCTGAGCCCGCGCTCGGCCAGACCGGCGACCGCCTCCGCGCGTGTGTCGAACGCATCGGGCAGCGCGCGAAGATGATGGAGCATCGTCCATGCCTCCCCCGCCGGTTCGCGCACGGCCGGGGTCGAGTCGATGACCCATACCTGCCGCAAACCCGGCGGTTTGCTCTGTGCGTATTGCATGGCGACCTTGCCGCCGAAGGAATGACCGAGCACCGCGTCGAAACGGCCCAGTGCGTACAGGTCCGCCGCGGTGCGGTCGAACGTCGGCTCACCAGGAAGATCGGTCGAACGCCCGTGTCCGCGCAAATCGACGAGCACGGCGGCGTAGTCGTGCCGGGCTTCGACGACCGGGCGCATCACGCCCATCCAGTTGCGCCCCGAACCAAACGCGCCATGCAGCACGCCCAGCCGCGCGATCGGCCGGGCGTGGTCGGCGTGAAACACATGATGATGCGGCTGGTCCGCGTGCACCGAATGTTTGTAACCCGGCGCTCCGCATTTCACAATCCGCGCCCATCAAAGAACGCACCCTCGGGATGAACCGAGGGTGCGTCGCGCGTGCTGAATGTTGTATGGCAAAAGACAGACTGGCGATTACCAGCGATCGCGGTCGCGACCACCGCCGCCGCCGCCATGACCACCGCGTCCCCCGCCGTAGCCGCCGCGACCGCCGCCGCCGCCACCGCCGCCGCCGCGTTCCTGACGCGGGCGCGCTTCGTTGACGGTCAGCGTGCGACCTTCCAGATCCTTGCCGTTGAGTTCTTCGATCGCGCGCTTCGCTTCGTCATCGTTGGCCATTTCGACGAAGGCGAAACCGCGCGGCCGACCCGTCTCGCGATCAGTGATCAGATTCACCCGATCGACCTGCCCGTATTGGCCGAAGGCGGCTTCGAGCGATTCCTGTGTGGTTTTGAAGTTGAGGTTACCGACGTAGATGTTAGCCATGGAGAGAACTCCGGTGCCGGGAGCTGGCGCCGGTTCGGCTGAGGAACTGAGGCGGAGCGAACCCAAGCAAGCAGGAACAATATATCTGATCGACCGATTCGATCAGCGTGTCGGATCGATTCTATCCCTCGTTTTTTTTCCGGGCCACTGAAAAGTCCGATGTTGTACGCACATGGCGCAGACGCATCGAATATGAGGATTGTCAGGGCGGTCGAGGAGGCCAGGCCGAAGACCGCCCCAACTTTCGTTTGCGGCGATGCCCATTGAATCGTAAATTCCATTGGAACGATGACGCTCGACGTTTCCCTCCCGCCCGAACCGGCGTCACGCACGCCGGAAATCCGATGACTCATGATTTTTGTGGGACGAACCATTTGTTGAATCCGAGGTGGATGACCATGCGTATCCGTTGTTCGATGCGGAAGCGATTGCAGTTTGTAGCCGCGGCGAGTTGGATCGTCGCCAGCGCGTACGGCTCGCCGGGCGAACCGATTGACGAACCGGACAATGGCGGCAAATTGATCCACGAAACTTGCGAGTTTGGAGCGATCATCGCCCGCAACATCCCTTCGTTCGTCCTGCCGGCTCATCAACCGCCCTCTGACCCCGCGCCGCCGTCCCAATAACCGCGACGGCGGCCGGGAAGATTCATGTCGCCTTCACGCGGCCGCCGATACTTGCCATGGAGCGGACCCGTCGGAGGCGTCACCTTGGCCGTACCCGATCGCGTGCATACGGATGATTGCCCGTTCATCGACGACGACGATGCACGTTGCCGCTCGCACTTTACATTGGATCATCTCAACGAGGCGCTGAGCGTCTGCATGGGTGGGTATCACGGATGCGCCACCTACTGGCGACTCCGCCGCGAACACCCCCAGCGACTCATCGCACTGACCGCCCATGGACAGCCGCTTCAACCAACCGGTTCGTGACTTCCTCGCTTACTTGCGGGTCGAATGCGGGCTGGCGGCCAACACGATCGTCAGTTATGAGCTGGACCTCAAGAAGCTTGAATCCTTCCTCGCACAGCGCGGCCGGGACGACCCGGCAACGCTCGACGCCCCGATTCTGATCGCGCATCTGCGCCAGCTTCGTGCGGCGGGCATGGCGTCCTCCTCCATCGCGCGACACCTTGCGACGATCCGCGCGTTCGGGCGATTCCTCGTCGCATACGAATACTGCGAGCATGATCCGGCGGAGCTTTTGGAGCGGCCGACGATGTGGAAGCGCTTGCCGCAGAGCATGCACACGCAGCAGATCGATAAGCTGCTCGCCGCCCCGCTGCCGTCAGACAAGCTTTATCTGCGCGATGTGGCGATTCTCGAAACACTCTACGCCACCGGCTGCCGCGCTTCGGAACTGGGCACGATGAGTCTACGCGATTTTCACAACGACGTCGGTGTCGTGAAGATCACCGGCAAAGGCAATCGCCAGCGCATCGTGCCCGTCGGGAAAAAAGCCGTCGAAGCGATTCGACAATACGTGGCGGACCTGCGGCCGAAACTGCTGCGGGCGGGCAAGCCCAATGACGCGCTGTTTCTGACGACGCGCGGGACGGCGGTGGACCGGTACATCATCTGGTCCATGATCAAAAAGCACGCCCGTCGCGCCGGCCTGCGCGGCATCCACCCCCACACGCTCCGCCACACCTTCGCCACCCACATGCTCGGCGGCGGGGCCGACCTGCGCGTCGTGCAGGAACTGCTCGGCCACGCCCGCGTCACCACCACGCAGATCTACACGCACGTCGATCAGTCACGCCTCAAAGCCGTGATCGCCAACCATCATCCCCGGCCGTGATGTGAATCAAAGCAGCCCGTGCGTCCGCGCCGTCAGCATCGACAGCGCGAGAATCACCGGCAGCGCATTGAGCGCCACCGCCCACGTCGCCACACGCCGACCCGACGCCGCGTTTCGCCGGCCGACGTATTCGCAGGCGAAAAGCACCAGGGTCACGACCAGGAATTTGAACGCGATCATGCCCCAGAGGCCGCCCAGATGAATGATCCATTGGGCGAGGAAGTTGACCTCCGCCCCGCCGAATTTGAGCACGATCCATGTACACATCACATCCAGGGCGGACAGAAAGACGAACCACGTGTAAAGGTCAGGGTAGCGCACGGATCGGCCGGCTGAACGCATGGCAGATACTCCCGGGGCCTGAACGCATCATACCGTGCTGACGGGGTTTGGGTAGGCCCATTTTGGCGGCGCGCCACGATTGTGCGCACCGGTTGACAAACGCGGGGGTCGTGCTACACTCTGCACATGTTGAGACTGAGTCTCAATTGCGTCGCGTGACGCAAAAAATGGCGGCCTGTCTATCCCTGGTAAGAGCGACAGGCCGCCGAGTGTGACATCACCGCGAGGGCGACGTCGCGGGCATTATTCAGCCCGGACCGGCCGATGGCAACTCCCTCGCGTGGTGGCGGCAAACCATGCTTGCCGACTGGGCGCGCGATTCACAAGCCGCGCGGGCGCCCTTCGGTCTGAAGGAGAACTGCCATGATCGGCAGGCCCTCGAAGTTCCGTTCGGCCGCGTTGTGCGCGGCGGCGGCGGTGTTGATGCTGGGCACGAGCGCCCGCGCCACGTTCCTGACCCCCAACGTCTGGGCGACCGGCTGGTCGCGCGGCGACGCCGACACGCTCTATGCCGAGTGGGATGCATTCCAATCCCTGACCGGCAACGCGCCCGACGTGGGCGTGTTCCATCCCCCCGCCGGCAACCCGACCCTCTCCGCCACCAACGCCGTCACCGCCTTCGTGACCGGCGGCGGAAGCGGCGGCAACATCTACAGCTTCTTCGATGACGCCCTGAACATCGAAGCCCTCGTCCCCAACGACGCCTCCGCCGGCAAGCTCACCACCGTCGTCGTGCAGATCGCCACGCTCGGCACCCCCTTCCTTCTCGACTCGCTGCGCGTCAACGGCGAAGCGCCCGTCTTCTACGGCGAGCTGTCGAAGGTGTTCGGCAACATCCCCGGGTTCGGCGACACGACCGACATCGAAGCGTGGGCGCTGTTCCACATCGACGGCACGCCGGACCTGACCCTCTCGCTCACCGCGGGCGGTCAGCACATGTCGCTGGATCGCGTGGCGATCGACGCCATCGTGACGGACGCCTCGGCCGGCTTCTTCAGTGTCGTGCCGCAGGGCACGTCCGTGCCGGAGCCGACTTCGGCGATGGTGATGGGCGCGATGACGCTGCTCACGCTCCGCCGACCCCGCCGCTGAACTTCGAAAGCTCAGGGATCGCCATCCCTGAGCTTTCCTTTCCTGAAAGATTCACCGATGTTTCGACGCGCTTTTACGTTGGTTGAATTGCTGGTCGTCATCGCCATCATCGCCCTGCTGATCGGCATTCTGATGCCGTCGCTGAGCCGGGCGCGGGCGGTGGCGCGGGATGTGGTGAGCACCGCCGGGTGCAAGCAGATGATGCAGGGCTACGCCGCTTACGCCGACGATCACAAGGGTCATTTTCTATTCGGCTACGCGCCGAAATTCGTCAACGGCGTGCCCATCACCGTCAACGTCGTCGGCCGCACGCTCGGGTATCCGCTTTCGGATCGTTACCCGTGGCGGCTGGCGCCGTATGTCGCCGGTCTGTGGCCCCTGATTCATCATCACGACGGCGTGCCCGAGGCGCCGCTCGCCTCCGATTCCGACACCGAAGTGTTCAACAAGGCGTACACGCTTTCGCTGGGCCCGACGTTCGGCATCAATTCGCTGTTCGTCGGCGGACACAAAGGGACCGTCGGATTCACGCAGATTTCCGGCGAAAACTACCGGCCCAACTACGCGAGTCCGACCGTGTTCTATCAGCACGACGTGAAGCGGCCGGGCGGGCTGATCGTGCTGGCCAACAGCCGCACGAACATGAACTTCTTCTCTCCCGACGGCTCGAACCTTCCGGCGGGCTCGGCGCTGAATTATCTGTCCGCGCCGATCAGCAACGGGCGCAACTGGTCCGTCGATGCGCAGGGCGAATTCGTCGGCCATAAGAGCGGCGTGCTGATGGGCTATCCGCGCGGCTGGTTCACCGAACGCACCGTCACCGGCTTCGCCGACACGCATGCGGAGCGACTGCTGCCCGCTGAATTGGACAACATGACGCTTTGGGCCAACAAGGCCGCGAGCACCACCTACGACCTGGCTTCGCCCTGATTCTTTTCCCGCAAGGAGCATCGCATGTGCGCCGACGGCCCCGAACTGACGAACGTCAAAATCACCCGCTGCGTTCACGGCCATTATCACGTCTACCTGGGCAAGCAGACGCTGCATCTGAGCGTGCGCGAACTGTTGCTTCTGGCGTGCGAACTCAATCGTGTGCTGGGCGTCGTCGAAGCGTGCGATGAAAACGAGCCGGAAGCGCCGCCGCTGCCGGAAGCCGGACCAAGCTCGGATCGCTGGCCGGCGAATTGATCTCTCTGGAAACCTCTCCCCCCGGGAGAGGTCGGCCCGACCCGCAGTCGGGCCGGGTGAGGGTGCGTCCAAACACTGACTGCGCACGTTGCGGCACGCGCCCCGATTCGGAGCCACCCTCACCCCAACCCTCTCCCGGAGGGAGAGGGGGAACAACGGTTCATCCTCAAACCCTTTTTTGATCAAGGAATCCGATATGTTTCGACACGCGTTTTTGTCCGCATCGTTGGTGATGGCCTTCGGGATCTTCGCCGTGGCTGCATCTTCCCGTCCTGACGCTGAACCGGCGCCGGCGGCGGATCGGGAGGCGATCAAGGCGATGGCGGGGACGTTCGAGATCACGTTCGATTTCCGCGAGACGTTGGCGCTGGCGCCGGGATATGAATTTCATCCGCCGTATCAGGAGAAGGCGTTGGAGTGGGTGAAGGTCATCGTCGACGAACCCCGCCGCATCGCGCTGCAGCATCTTCTGGTGACGGAGGACGGCGAAGTGATCAAGCACTGGCGTCAGGAATGGACGTACGAGCCGGCGATGATTCACGATTTCGTGGGCAATGACACATGGGAGGCGCGTCAGCTTTCGCCGACGGAAGCGCGGGGGATGTGGTCGCAGCAGGTGACGAGCGTGGACGACAGCCCGCGGTATCAGTCGATCGGGAAGTGGACGCATGCGGAGGGCGTGAGCTGTTGGGAGTCGCAGCGGACGGGGCGGCCCCTGCCGCGGCGGGAGTACACCAAGCGTCACGATTATCAGGTGCTCGTGGCGATCAATCGTCAGACGATCACGCCGACGGGTTGGGCGCTGGAGGAGGACAACGCGAAGCTGGTGCTTGATGCGTCGGGCAAGCCGGATCATCTATTAGTGCGCGAGGCGGGGATCAACACGTACCGGCGCGTGGACGAATCGCGCGGCGAGCCGGCGCGGCAATGGTGGGCGGCGCAGGGACGGTTCTGGACGGATGTGCAGGCGGTGTGGAGCGAACTGGATGCGCATCCCCGATCGATCACGCTCAAGGACAAGGTCGACAACCGTTCGCTGGCCGCGGCGCTGCGGGCGCTGAACGTCGAAGCGGACCGGGCGGGCGACAAGTACGAGTCCGATGACTTCCGCACGAAAATCCGCGAAGTGATCGCCCGCTATCAGTCAACCGCAAGCTGATTCACCTCACACAGTGAATCGCAACGCGCAGGAACCCCGTCATGACTCCCAAGGGTGGCGGGGTTCTTGTGTATCCGCCTTCGGTCCTACTTGACCGATGACAAATGCCTAATGCCTAATGATCAATGCATTGGTCATTAGGCATTAGGCATTTGTCAATTGTCATTGCAAGGCGCGATGCGGGCGCGGGCTCGACGGATGCGTGCCCTCACCCCAACCCTCTCCCGGAGGGAGAGGGGGTCAGAGCTGCTCGAGGTACGCGGTGAGCAACTGGTGGTAGCTGGCCAGGTCGTCTTTGTGGGACATTTCGGTGACGGTGTGGATGTATTTGACGGGGCAGGCGAAGACGGCGATGCGGACGCCGGCGCGGGTGCGCTGGATGATGCCGCCGTCCTGTCCGCCGCGGGGGAGGACGCCGCGCTGGTGCTTGATGCGTTTCTTTTTGGCGACGGCTTCGATGTCTTCGATGAGGCCGATGTCGGCGATGGCGGAGCCGTCCATGACCTTGATGCAGACGCCCTTGCCGAATTTGGTGACATGCTGCTCGGGCGCGACGCCGGGGACTTCGCAGCAGAGAGTCGTGTCACAGGAGAGCGCGATGTCGGGATCGACGGAGAAGGAGGCGGGGCCGGCGCCGCGGAGGCCGACTTCCTCCTGCACGGTCCAGACGGCGTGGATTTCGCAGTCGTGATGCTTGAGGTTTTCGATGGCGCGGACGACGGCCCAGCAGCCGACGCGGTTGTCCATGCACTGGCTGACGATGGTGGAGCCGATGTCATGGAACGGGCCGTCGAGGACGACCATGTCGCCGATCTTGACTTTGCGGCTGACCTGACCGGGGGGGAGCCCGAGGTCGATGAAGAACTCGCCGACGTCGGGGATTTTCTTGCGCTCTTCCTCGGAGGCGATATGGACGGGTTTGCCGGAGGGGTTCATCACGCCGGGCAGGTCGCCGGAGGCGGTGCAGACGCGGACGGTGCGGGCGAAGAGATTGCGTGTGTCGAACCCGCCGACGGGGTTGACGCGGATGGAGCCGTTGTCTTCGTTGACGTAGCTGACGAGGAAGCCGATCTGGTCCATGTGCGCGGCGAGCATGACCTTGAGGGGCTTTTTGGGCGCGGCGGACTTTTTGGCGGGTCGGGGTTTGCGGACGGCGATGAGCGAGCCCATGGCGTCGACGCGGATGTCGTCGAAGAGTTTGGCCTTGGTGATGTGGTCACGGATGACCTTGCGGATGCGGTCTTCGCGGCCGGGGACGGAGGGGGTCTGAGTGAGTTTGGCAAGCAAATCCATATCGAATCCTTTCGCAAAGGCGGGTCCGACACTTTACCACAGCGGCGGGCGGCGTCGAGTCGATAAAGAGCGAAGGCACTTGCGGTCGTGCGCCCAAGCCGTACATTAGTCGATTCCGCCTCGACTGGATGAGCTATGGAACTGACGAAAATCAAGATGCGGGCGGTCCGGCTGCTTCGGCAGATCGGGTTCTCCCGCGACTGGTATCTGATTCCGCTGGCGGCGGTGATCGGGTCGATGTCGGGCGTGGTGGCGCTGGGCTTCGGTAATCTCGTGCGCTTTTCCGAGACGTTCTTCTACGAGAATCTGGGGGGAAGGAATCTTCGGGCGGAGCACGTTTGGCTGCTGCTGGCGTTGCCGGCGGTGGGCGGATTGGCGGTCGGGCTCATCAAGAGCGCGTTCGAGTTGCCGATGGTCAGCCACGGGATTCCGGACGTGATGGAGTCGCTGGCGCGGCAGAGCGGGCGGATGAAGGCGCGCGGGGGATTCTTCACGGCGATCAACTCGGCGCTGACGCTCGGGTCGGGCGGCTCGACGGGGCAGGAAGGTCCGATCGTGCAGATCGGGTCGGTGCTCGGTTCGATCGCGGGGCAACTGCTGCGCGTCAACAAGGAGCACATGAGCACGCTGGTGGGCTGCGGCGCGGCGGCGGGATTGGCGGCGATCTTCAATGCGCCGATCGCGGGCGTGCTGTTGGTGCTGGAGGTCATGCTGCGCGACTTTTCGCTCAAGACTTTTCAGCCGGTCGTTGTGGCGACGGTTTTCGGGACGGTGACGTTTCAGGCAATCGCGGGGGACAATCAGGCGCTGTTTCATTTAAGCACGGAGATGCAGGCGTATCAGTTTCAGTTCTGGGAGATTTTGCCGTGCCTTGTGCTGGGCGTGTTGTGCGGGATGACGGGATGGGGATTCACGCGGGCGCTGTTTTCGATGGAGGGGTTGTGGGGGCAGTGGCGATGGAAGAAGCTGGTTTGGCTGCGGCCGGCGCTGGGGGGACTTTTTCTGGGGTGCATGGGGCTGCTGTTCGTGAAGATCAATCCGTACGCGGTGGGCCAGTATCGTCCGCCGGCGTTTTTCGCCAACGGCTACCCGGTGATCGAAACGCTGATGGACCCGGGTTCGTACGGGGCGGCGGGGCATGTGACGCTGCTGTTTTTAGTGATGGCGGCGGGGTTCAAGCTGCTGGGGACGAGTCTGACGCTCGGGTCGGGCGGGTCGGGGGGCATCTTCGCGCCGTCGCTGTTCATCGGGGCGACGGTCGGCGCGGCGTTCGGGATGGCGCTTCAGGCGACGGGGATCTATCCGCAGGCAAGCCCGGCGATGTACGCGCTGGCGGGGATGGCGGGCGTGCTCAGCGCGGCGGTGCACTGTCCATTGACGGCGTTCATTCTCGTGTTCGAGTTGACGCGGGATTACAAGGTGATTCTGCCGGTCATGCTGCTGGCGATCACGGCGACGGTGGTTTCGCAGCTTCTTTTGCGGGACAGCATCTACACGCTGGCGCTGCGGGAGATGGGCGTGAAGGTCGGGCTGATCAGCGAGGCGGCGGTGCTGCGGCGCTTGGTGGCGGCGCGCGTGCCGATGGCGAAGGCGGTCGTGGTGTACCCGGGGGACGCGGTCGAGTCGCTACTCACGCTGGCGGAGATTCACAATGTGGACGACTTTGTCGTGTGCGACAGCGACAACCAGTACATCGGGATGGTGCTGGGGGACGATCTGCGGACGGCGATGTTGCAGCGGGAGGCGCTGCCGTTGTTGATCGTGGCGGAGATGATGCGGACGGATTTGCCGCCGGTGCAGCCGGACGAGACGTTGGACATGGTGCTGGACAAGTTCGCGGAGTGCGATTGCGATTCGCTGACGGTGACGGATCCGATCGGGGCGGTGCGGTTGCGTGGCGTGATCACGCGAAGCCGGGTGATGCGCTACTACCACCACGCGCTGAATGAAGCATCATGATGACGACGCTCAAAGAGCTTGGCTTGAGTACGGTCAGTCAGCCGCGGCTTCGGTCGGTGGGTCGGAGCATTGCGCTGGCGGCGGCGGTCGGATTGGTGGCGGGTCTCGGAGCGATCATTTTTCATTTGATGAGCCAGGCGGTGCTGCATTACGCGCTGGCGTATTTGAGCGGGTACAACCAGGGGGGGCCGCTGGGCGAGGCGCATTTTTTCGCGGAGTCGGAGGGGCCGTTTCGGCCGTGGATGCTGCTGGTCGTGCCGACGATCGGGGGGCTGATCAGCGGGTGGCTGGTGTTCACGTTCGCGCCCGAGGCGGAGGGACACGGGACGGATGCGGCGATCGATGCGTATCACAACAAGCGCGGCGTCATCCGTCCGATCGTCCCGATCATCAAGATGCTCGCCTCCGCCATCACGCTCGGCACGGGCGGGTCCGGCGGGCGCGAAGGCCCCATCGCTCAGACCGGCGCGGGGTTCGGATCGTATCTGGCGACGTACCTGGGCCTGTCCGACATGGAGCGCCGCATTCTGCTTGCGGCGGGGCTCGGGGCCGGCATCGGCGCGATCTTTCACGCCCCCCTCGCCGGCGCGATCTTCGCCATCGAAGTCCTCTACCGCGAGCCGGACTTCGAAGCCGAGGCCCTGATCCCCGCGTTCATCGCCACGACGATCGCCTACTGCGTCTTCAACTTCCTCATCGGCGTCTCCTCCTCGTTCTTCCATCTGAATTTCGACGGGTTCGGACACCTCTTCGCCGTTCAGCCGGGCATCCGCTTTCGCGATCCCCTGCTGCTCATTCCGCTGACGGGGCTCGTGCTGGTCATGGTCGTCATGTCGCTCATTTACGTGCGGACTTTCTACGGGATACACTGGACATTCAAGCGCATGTCCGTCCGCCCCACGCTTCGCCCCGCCATCGGAGCCGCGCTGACCGGCGTCGTCGCGCTGGCGGCGTACTACGGCATGGCGCTGGCGACGCCCACCGCACAGCGCGATGTGCTGAGCGTGCTGTCCTACGGCTACGGCTACCTTCAGAAAATGCTCAATGCCCCCGACGGCGTCGGACTGTCCATGAGCGTGCTGCTGGCGATCGGACTGGGCAAGATTCTCACCACGTCCCTCACGATCGGCTCGGGCGGGTCCGGCGGCGTGTTCGGACCGAGCATGGTCATCGGCGGATGCTTCGGAGCGCTGACCGGACTGCTCTTTCAGAAGATCATGCCCGGCGTGGTGACCCGCATCGATGTGTTCGTCATCCTCGGCATGGCCGGCTTCTTCGCCGCCGCCGCCAAGACGCCCGTCAGCACGCTGATCATGGTCAGCGAGATGACCGGCAGCTACGAACTGCTGTTGCCGAGCATGTGGGTCTGTGCGCTGGCGTATCTGTTCAGCCGCGGATGGTCGATCTACTCGGAGCAGGTGCCGACGCGCCTCGACTCGCCCGCCCATCGCGGCGATTTCATCATCGACGTCATGCAGGGCCTCAAAGTCGCCGACGCCATCGACGCCGCATCGCGCCAGTTCATCACCATCCCCCTCGACATGACCCTCAGCCGCATCGTCCGCATCATCACCTCGGCGAAGCAGACGTGCTTCCCCGTCGTCGACGCCGACGGCAACTACTTCGGCATGTTCAGTCTTAACGATGTGCGGCAATTCCTCTATGACGCGGAGATGGGCGAACTCACCGTCGCGCACGATCTGGCGACGACGGGCGACCTGGCGCTCTCGCTGGACATGGACCTGGGCAGCGCGATCGGCAAGTTCGTGGAGCATCGCTTCGAGGAGCTGCCCGTCGTGGACCCGACGGAGCCGAAGCGCATCATCGCCATGTTGCGGCGTCAGGACGTCATCGCCGCGTACAATATCCGTCTCATGAAGCTGCGCACCAGTCAGGCGGACTGATTCATGTCCGATCGCCCCTTGAGCTTCGCCAAGCATCTGCACCTGCGCACCCCCGCGCAGTTCGCCGCCGTCTATGCCAACAAGCTCATCCGCCACGCCGGCCCCCTCCGCATCCACGCCATGGCCAACGGCCTGCCCCATCCGCGCCTCGGCCTCTCCGTCTCGGCGCGCGTCGGCAATGCCGTCCGGCGCAATCACATCAAGCGCCTCCTCCGCGAATCCTTTCGCCTCCTCCAGCACGACCTGCCGGCGGGCTATGATCTGGTGGTGGTTGTGTCGCGCCATGACCCGGCGACACTGGCGGCGTATCAGACGTGGCTCAGCGATGCGGCACGGAAGATCGACGCGGCGTGGCTCAAACGCCAGGCAAAATAAATAGTGAAGTGGTGATTTGGCGATGTGGCGATATGAGCCCCCCGCTTTTACATCGCCACTTCACCATATCACCACTTCACCATATACAATGCCCCATGCTCACCCGCCTCATCATCCTGCTGGTCCGTTTTTATCGGGCCACCCTCGGCCACTTCCTCGGCGGGCACTGCCGCTACACCCCTACATGCAGCCAGTACATGATCGACGCTGTGACGAAGTACGGCCCGATGCGCGGCACATGGCGCGGCCTCAAACGCATCGCCCGCTGCCACCCCTTCTCCAAACACGACGGATATGATCCTGCGTGACGGGACACTTCCCGCCCAATTGCCGATATAGTGTTCCATCGGAGCGGTGATCATGTTCGACAAGACGCTCAATAAATTGCCCATACCCGAGTGGCTGCGGCGCGTCCTGACAAGCCCGTCGGGCGAGCTGACGCGCTGGCAGTTCGCCGTGCGCTGGAGCATCGACCTGACGCGCCACTGCGCCGGCGAGCTGCGCCATGACAAGGCCGGGCAGATGGCCGCGGCGCTCACGTATCACACCTTGTTCTCCATGCTCCCCACGATCGCCCTCGCGCTTGTCGCCCTCAACATGTTCGTCGGCCCCAGCGAACGCAATGACTTCAAAGACAAGATGATCGACTGGACCGTCGAAGTCCTCCGCGGCGGGGCGCAGGTCAGCCAAGCCATTTCGCCGCCGACCACCACCGAAAAACAGGCCGAGTTCAATGACGTGCGCGAGCGCCTCGATGAGCAGTTCTCGTCCGTGCTCGGCAAGCTCGAACACATCAGCTTCGGCAGCATCGGCGTCGTCGGCGTCCTCGTCTTCATTTACGGCGCCACCGGCCTGCTCGCCACCGTCGAACGAAGCTTCAATTCAGTCTTCGGCGTCATGGGCGGACGCAAATGGTACATCCGCTTGCCGCTCTACTACACCGTCATCACGCTCGGCCCCATCGTCCTGCTCGCCGGCCAATGGATGCAGAATCGCTTCATCGATTTGCTCAGCTACGCCTCTTGGACCAACTGGCTCGTCGGCCCGGCGGTCGTCGCGGCGCCGATCGTCACGACCTGGCTGGTCATCTTCCTCATGTACATCCTCCTGCCGACCGCAGCCGTCGGAAAGCGCGCCGCTGCGATCGGATCGTTCGTCGCCGCCGTGCTCCTTGTGGGCGGACGCGAAGGGTTCCGCATTTATGTCTCCAAAGCTGGCGTCAGTTCGCTCTATGGTGCGATGGCGCTGTTGCCGCTTTTTCTGATGCTGCTGTGGCTGATGTGGTTGATGGTGCTGTTCGGTTTGGAATTGACCTACGCGCTGGGCGCGATGAAGGGCCGCAACTTCAAGTCCCAGCGCCATCGCACGCCGCAGGAGCAATTCATCGATACGACATGGATGGTCCCGGTGCTCGCGCGCATCGCCGCCGACTTCAACAATGGCAAGGCGTGCTCCGCCGAGGCGCTGGCGATTGATCTGCGCCTGCCCGGCCGGGCGGTGACCAAACTGCTCGAAGCCCTCGCCGCCGCCGAGTTGATCCACGCCACCGGCGCCGATCTGAAGACCGGCTACACCCTCTCCCGCCCCGCCGACCGCATCCCCCTGCCCGCCATCCTCGACGTCGGCTACAACCTCCTCGCCAACGGCGAATCCGCCTCCGGCAACCCCGGCTGGAAATACGTCCAGCAGTTGCACGAAGCCGACAAAGCCAAAGCCGAAGGCAAAACGCTCGCGGATTTGATGTGATGTGCAAGATCGAACTCGATCCGTCAATACAATCGCTCACGCAGCCCGATGAACGTCCATGCTCCTTAATTACCTCTCCCTCCGGGAGAGGTCGGTCCGTAGGACCGGGTGAGGGTGCGTCCAATTTCTGACATCTCTCGATGCGAAACGCGCCTGACTACGTCGCCACCCTCACCCCAGCCCTCTCCCGAAGGGAGAGGGAGTTTTTCGAACTTCAAGTTTACTTCCGCCATCCCATGTCCCGCCGTATTTGATCAAGGGCTTCGTCCGCCGGGACGACTTTCGCGTTGCCCGATCGAACCTCCGCGTATCGTCTGTCCGCTTCGTCAATCCAAGTAGCATCGATTTCGTCAGTCGTTTCGCCCATCGGGTAATGCGCATCGAGCGCCGCGTGCCAGTCGGCGAGGTTTTTGACGGCGATGAAGGCGTTTTTGACCGCATCGCCGTTCGGATGATGCTGGCTGAACTTGATGCCGAACTTGCGCATCATGCGACCGGCGTTTGATTCGCCGTGCAGGTCGACGGAGAGTTGAAAATGCTCGAGCAGCACCGCCCGCTGCTCGGCGAGCGTCGGGGGCGTCGGCGTCTGGCCCGCCATGATCTGCCGTGCCTGCCGGAAGATCCACGGATTGCCGATGCAGCCGCGCGCGACGGACGCCGCCTGCACGCCGGTCTGCTGGATCATGTCGAAAATCGCCTGCGGTGTGAACACGTCGCCGGAGCCGAAGATGTGGAACCCGTTGTCCATCGCGCTGCGGTAGCGGCGCGTCAGGTCCGTCAGAAACGGCCAGCGCGACGGGCCGATGTATTTCTGTTCGACGGTGCGCCCGTGTACGGTCGCCCCGGCGTAGCCGAACGCGATGACCTTCTCGAAAATGCGATGAAAATTCGCTTCCATCTCCGGCGTGTCGTCATAGGCGCGGCGAAGCTTGACCGTCAGCGGGACCGCATCGCCGATCGCATCGCGCACCGCATCGAGAATGTCGATCGCCTCCTGCGGCTCGGACAAGAGGTGACCCCCTCGGCACTTCTTTTTGATCTTCTTCACCGGGCACGCAAGGTTGATGTCGATCACGTCATACCCGAGCGTCAGAAGCACCTTCGCCCCCGCGGCGATGTCTTTCGGATGCGAGCCCATGAGCTGCCCGGCGATCGGGTGGTCCTCTTCGCAGATTTCGGCGGCTTTGAGGCCCTTGCCGCCGTTGATCAGAAACTGGTCGAGCATCGCTTCGGTGATGCAGTACCCGCAACCATGCCGGCGCGCGACGAGGCGCATGGCGGCGTCGGAGTAACCGGCCAGCCCCGCCTGAAAGAACGGACCGGCGGCGATCCAGTCGAAGGGTCCCTTGCTCAAAGCGATCATTGCCTGCATGATATGGCCCGGTTCAATCATTCCTCCACACGTGCCGGACCTCTCGCATGGGACTTCGCCTTTTGTGTCTGTTGATTGCCGCCGCCTGTCTGGGCGGGTGCAATTACGTCGATGAATTGAAGCTGCCCGTGCTGACCACCGAGGGCCGGGCGCTGGATGAGGACCATCCCGGCACGCCGGCCCCGCGATACTACCCCGACGCCGCGCCGATCGCCGAGCCGCTGGACATCGAGCTCATCCGCGTCGGCAACGCCATCGTGATCGACAACCGCACCGTGCATGAATACAAGAACGTGCAGCTCTGGCTCAACCACGCCTACGGCGGCGACCTGGAGGCGCTGCCCATCGGCCGGACCGACCCGATCGCCCTGACCAGCTTCATCAACGAGCACGCCGAGCCCTACCCCGTCGCCCGCTTCCTCGCCCCCGACGCCGACATGGCGCTCGTCCTCGCGGACCTGTACCTCGACGGCAAGATCCACAAACTGACCGTCCGGCTCCGCAACGACTGGCGACGGCCCTAACGCGATTCTCACAGGCGCCGCGCATCCGCCCACCTATCATCGCTGATCATGAATTCGAGCAAACTCAACGTGCTGTTCCTCTGCACCGGCAACAGTTGTCGCAGCCAGATGGCCGAGGGTTGGGCGCGCCATCTCAAGTCGGAGGCGATCAACGCGTACTCCGCCGGCATCGAGGCGCATGGTTTGAACCCCAACGCCGTGCGCGTCATGGGCGAAGTCGGCGTCGACATCAGCACGCAGAAGTCGCAGAAGGTCGATGAACTGCTCGACATCCCGTTCGACTACGTCGTGACCGTGTGCGGGCACGCCAATGAGCATTGCCCGATGTTTCCCGGGAAGGCGAAGATCATCCACGTCGGCTTCGACGATCCGCCGCGCCTCGCCAAAGACGTCGACGGCGAGGAGGCGAAACTGGCGATCTATCGGCGAGTGCGCGACGAGATTCGCGCGTTCGTCATGACGTTGCCGGCGGCGCTGACGGCTCACGCCTGACCAACCCGCCGCGTCGTTGTATCATCAGCCCGATGGGCGATCCGAATACCGCGCCTGACTCGACCGCCGCTTCGCCTTCGATCACGCTGGCGACGCCGATTCAGTATGCGCCGCTCGTCGGGCCCAAGCGTGCGGAGCTTTTCGCTCGGCTCGGCGTGCACACGGTGGCGGACCTCATCAAGCATCTGCCCCATCGCTACGAGTTTCAGGCCGGCCAGAAACCCATCGAACAGCTCCTCATCGGCGCGATCGGCACGGCGACGGGTGTCGTCGCCAACTGCCGATGGCAGCCCGGCCGGCGGGCGAACGGCGGGCGCTTCATCGCGATGCTCGAAGACGGCACGGGCACCGTCGAACTCGTCTTCTTCAACGCCCCGTATCTGCGCGATCGCGTCCATCCGGAAACGAAAATGATCGTCACGGGCAAGGTCGTCGTCTACAACGATCAGCGCCAGATGGTCAATCCGTCGATGCGCATCATTTACGACGACAACGTCGACGAACCGGCGCCGACGGAGGATCGCTATCGCCCGATTTACCCGGCGACGGAGGACCTTTCGAGCGTGCAGATCGATCGGATCGTGCGCGGCGTGCTGCCGATCGCCCTGCCGCAGATCGACGATCATTTTGATGAGGCGTATCGCCAGCCGCGCGGTCTGCCGACGCTGCGCGAGACGTATCGCATGTTGCACGCACCGGCCGGCGAAGACGAGGTCAAGTCCGCCCGGCGGCGTCTGGCGTATGACGAACTTCTGTTTCTGCAACTGGGCTTTTCCATCAAGCGCAAGTACACGCAGACGGAGCTGCACGCCGTGGCGCTGCGCTATTCCGACGCCATCGACCGGCACATCCGCGAGCGCTTTCCGTTTCCGCTCACGCCGGCGCAGGACAAGGTGGTGCGCCAGATCGCGCGCGACCTTGAGCGCGATCGGCCGATGAATCGGCTTTTGCAGGGCGACGTCGGGTCGGGCAAGACCGTCGTCGCGCTGTACGCCATGCTCATGGCCGTCGCATCCAACACGCAGGGCGCGCTCATGGC
The DNA here is from genome assembly GCA_016125255.1 of Planctomycetota bacterium. Classification (NCBI taxonomy): domain Bacteria; kingdom Pseudomonadati; phylum Planctomycetota; species Planctomycetota bacterium. The sequence continues at coordinate 18,204 of WGMD01000003.1, forward strand.
CCCGACGGAACTGCTCGCCGAGCAGCACTTTCTTTCAATCACCAACATGCTCCGCGGATCGACGGTGCGCCTCGCGCTATTGACCGGTTCGCAGACGAAGGCCGAGCGCACGGCGATGCTCCACCAGATCGAAACCGGCGACATCGACATCGTCGTGGGCACGCAGGCGCTCTTGTCCGAGTCCGTGCAGTTCGCCGATCTGGCGGTGGCGATCATCGACGAGCAGCATCGCTTCGGCGTCATGCAACGGGCGGTTTTCCGCACGAAAGTCGGCGATTTGAAGGCGACGCCGCACACGCTGGTCATGACCGCGACGCCGATCCCGCGCACGCTGAGTCTGACGATCTTCGGCGATCTGGACACATCGGTGATCGACGAACTGCCGCCGGGTCGTCAGCCGATCATCACGCGGGTCGTCGAGCCGCGCACGACGGACGAGGTCTACCGCTACATCGCCGGGCGCATCGCGGGCGGCGAGCAGGCGTACATCGTCGTGCCGGCGATCGACGAAAGCGACGCGGGCCTCAAGGCGGTGCGGACACATGCGGCGGAACTGGAGAAGACGTACTTCGCCGATCGTCGTGTCGCGCCGCTGCACGGGCAACTCAAGCCGGCGGCGCGCGAGCGGATCATGCAGAAGTTCCGCGACGGGCGGATCGACGTACTGGTGGCGACGACCGTCATCGAAGTCGGCGTCGATGTGCCGAACGCATCGATCATGGTGGTGGAGCACGCGGAGCGCTTCGGGCTGGCGCAGTTGCATCAGTTGCGCGGACGTGTCGGGCGCGGGAGCCGCAAGAGTCTTTGCGTGTTCATCGGCGACCCGACGACGGAAGATGCGCAGCAGCGACTGGCGGCGATCGCCAAGACGACCAATGGCTTTGAGATCGCCGAGGCGGACCTTGTGATACGCGGGATGGGCGAGTTCTTCGGCACGCGACAGGCGGGCCTGCCGCCGCTGCAGGTGGCGGATTTGTCGCTGCACATGGACCTCTTGCAACTGGCCCGGCGCGATGCGCAGGCGATCGTCGACAGCGACCCGAAACTCAAGGAGCCGGCGCACGACCTGCTCCGCAAGCGGCTCGTGAAGCAGTACGGCGAAGCGCTGGGACTGGGGGATGTGGCGTGAAAGGCGTCAGCGGTCCGGGATCAGCGGTCAGCAGGAAAAACGCTTTCCGGCTGATGGCTGACGCCTGGCGGCTGAAAGGTTCATCCGAACGGCGTCGTGCGAAGCGGGGTGCCGCAGTAGATGCACATTTCGTGGCGACGCGAATTGGGGCGGTTGCACTTGGGGCACTTCTGGGCGGGACGGGTGATCTTGCCGTCGGCGTTGCCATCGGACAGATCGAGTTCGAGAATCTTCGCCATCAGCGCTTCGTCCGACAGATTCGTCCGCTCGCGCAGCAGCGTCCACATCGCTTCGCAGATCATCTCCAGTCGATCGACCTGGCGCTGGAGCGTCTGCACCGCGCCGCTCGGCTCGGAACTGCCCGGGCGCGACGGCGGGAGCGGGTCGGGACCCTGATCGAAATAGAACCCCATCGACATGATGCGTCTCCGGAAAAAAGTTCAGCGATCTTACTGCGGGCGTATCGGCTGACCGCCCCGGCCCAGCGACAGGTCCAAATCATTGGCCTCGACGGTGATCTTCTTTTCGCGCGTGCGCGTCACGACGTCGAGCCGCAGCATCGCCGGCTCGCGACCTTCGTCGAGACGGAACTTGACGATCCCGTCGCCGCGCACCATGTCGTTCTCGCGGCGCGTATTGGGCAGACTCCATCCGCGCTGCGGCAGCGCCGCGCCCTTGTCATCAATGAGATTCACCCCCGCCACGAACGGCTCGACGTTCGGATTGAAGAACGGATTGATCTGATCCGATTCGTACGAGAATTCGATCGTCAGGTTGCTGCCGTCCTGCGTGACCTTGTTGATCTGCACGACGAGGCCGGAGGTGATCGTGATGAGCCCGCCGGGGCGGACGGGCTTGATGTCCTGCGTGACGCGCTTGTCGGCGAGAAGAATGGTGGCGCTGCCGCGGATGGCGGTGATCTTCTGCGGAAGATGCGTGAGCATCGGCAGCGAGGCGGTCAGCGGGAGCGTGCGGTTGGGGTTGTTGTCGTTGAGCAGATGTGCGACGGAGGTGAAGCCCTGCCGGACGTTGCCGGCGAAGACCTGCATGCGCGGATCGCCCTGCGGATCGGTAAGGATGTCGTGCTTGTTCTCATCGAGCAGGGCGCTGAGTTGGAGCTGGTAAGTCGCCCCGATGAGGTTGGAATCGGGCGGGATGGTGAGCTGGCCGCGGATGGCGAGGTTGTGATAGACCTTGCCGGTCTTGAGATTGATGGAGCTGGACACCGAAAGATTCATCAGGTCGATCGTCGGCTCCGGCGGCGCGGCGGGCGCTTCGGGTACGACGTTAAGCGGGATGCCCGGCCCGTTGGCCGCGCCGGACGCCGCCCACGCCGTCGCCGAACCGGCAAGCAGGCAAAGCGCGGCGATCGACGGGATGGTGCGTGCGAAAGGCATCGCGTCATTGTAATCGGCGGCAGGCGGGCATATCCAACCGGGCCGCGCGATTTGTCGGCAGGGATGCGGATGCGATAGTCTTTAGGCATGTCCATCAACACGCAGATCGCCGAGCAGTTCGAGAAGATGGCGGCGGCGCTGGAGCTGACCGGCGCCAACCGCTTCCGCACCGCGGCCTACCAGCGCGGGGCGCGCGTGCTGGACGAGATGGCCGAAGACATCGCCGAGCGGGCCACGGATGTGAAGAACCTCACCGCGCTCGACGGCATCGGCAAGGGCCTCGCCGAGCACATTCTCGAGTTCGTCCAGACCGGGCACATCAAGGAAATCGACGACACGGTCAAGCAGGTCCCGCCGGGCGTGATGGCGATGATGAACATCCCCGGCCTGGGCCCCAAGACGATCGCCATGCTCTGGAAAGACGCGGGCATCGAGTCCATCGCGAACCTCAAGAAGGCCCTCGAAGCCGGGAAGCTCGATGACCTGCCGCGCATGGGCGCCAAGACGATCGAGAACCTGCGCAAGTCGATCGCCTTCGCCGAGGCGTCGGGCGATCGCGTGAACATCGCCGACGCCATGAACGTGGCGGAACCGATCGTCGAGCACATGCGCAAAGTCAAAGGCGTCACGCAGGCCGACTACGCCGGCAGTCTGCGGCGCGGCCGCGAGACGATCGGCGACATCGATGTGCTCGTCGCCTGCAAAGACCCGCAAAAACAAGGCGAGTCCATCGGCGAGGCGTTCCGTGCGATGGACAAAGTTGAACAGGTCCTCGCGCAGGGCGCGACGAAAAGCTCCGTGCGCATCGAGGGCGGATTGCAGGTCGATCTGCGCATCGTCAGCGAGGACGAGTACGGTGCCGCCCTGCTGTATTTCACCGGTTCCAAGGAACACAACATCCGCCTGCGCGAGCGGGCGATCAAGCGCGGGCTCTCGCTCAACGAATACGGCCTGTGGCGCGAAGACGATGAGCAGAAGACCAAACCCGTCGCCGCCAAGACGGAGGAGTCGATCTACAAGAAGCTCGATCTGCAGTTCATCCCGCCGCGGATGCGCGAGGATCGCGGCGAGATCGACGCGGCGGACAAGGGGACGATTCCGACGCTCATCGAACTGTCCGACATCAAGGCCGAGCTGCACGCGCACACGACCGCGTCGGATGGACTCTGGTCGATCGAGGAACTGGCCGAAGCGGCGAAGCGGCGCGGGTTTCACACGGTCGCCGTGACGGATCATTCCGCTTCGAGCGTCATCGCCAACGGGCTCGACGCCAAACGACTTGAGAAGCACATCGAAGCCGTGCATGCCGCGAACAAGAACATCAAAGGCATCACGATTCTCGCCGGCTCCGAGGTGGACATTCTGGCGGACGGCAAGCTCGACTACCCCGATGAACTGCTCGCGGAACTGGACATCGTCGTGGCCAGCCCGCATGTCGCGCTGACGCAGGAGCCGAACAAGGCGACGGCCCGGCTGCTCGCGGCGATCGAGAATCCGTATGTGCACATTCTCGGTCACCCCACGGGCCGGCTGGTCGGACGCCGCGAGGGGCTTTCGCCGGACATGGCGAAGCTGATCAAAGCCGCGGCCGACACCGGCACCGCGCTGGAAATCAACGCCCATCATTACCGCCTGGACCTGCGCGACGTTCACGCCCGCGCCGCCATCGAAGCCGGCGTTAAACTCGCCATCGACTGCGATGCCCACGGCCCCGCCGACCTTGACGAACTGCGATATGGCATACTGACGGCGCAGCGGGCATGGGTCACCGCCGACGATGTCGTCAACTGTATGACCGCCGCCGCGCTGAAAAAATGGCTCACCGCCAAGCGCGACAAGATGGCCAAGTGAACTTTGCCGTCGCGACCGCGTCCATCATGAAAGTCGCATGAAACGACGCTGGATCATTTCGGGGATCATCATACTCGGCGCGATCGGGCTGCTCGTTCATCAATTGACGCGTATCGCCACGCCAGAAGAAGTGCTCGGCCCCGCCCCGCCGCCGCCCGCTGAGACGCACATCGCGGCGCTGGACAAGCTGGTCAGCGTCGACTTTCGCAAGACGCCGCTCAAAGACGCCTTGAGCGTCTTGTCGGATCGCATCGGCACTCCTCTGCAACTGGAGTTTTCACCGGACGCGGATAATGCGGCAAGCGAATCCGTCACGTTGCGGATGCATGACGTGTCCGCTGCTGAAACGATCAAATGGATGGCCGCACAGACAACGCTTGTTGATCTGACGCTTCGCCCGGAGGCGACATCCGATGGCATCATCCTTCTGCTCCAACGCCCCGGGCAACGGCCTGACGTGATCATTGCTAACGAATATGACCTCAATCGTCTCATCGACATCGTCGCGAGCCGGTCGGCGGAAAGTACGTTTCGGCGATGGTGGCGCGAGGCCAAGGAATGGATTCGCCCCAATGAGGTGCTGTTCTCCGATACGGAGTGGAGTTTGAGCCGCGAGGAGATCGAGAGAGAAATATCACAATTGGTGATGGACTCGATTGAGCCGGACGATTGGAAACAGACCGGCGGGGTGCTGTATGGTCTTGAAGTGAACAATGGCATGATGCAGGTGAACGCAACCGCGGAGATCCATGAGCGAATCTATCGGATGCTCTACGACCTCTACATGGCGCTGGAACACGGCGTCGACACGATCGTTACCGATAAGGAAGCGGACGAGCGATATGAAAAGCTCTTGGCGCGGATGCAACGCCCGGTGACGCTCGAGGGCGGTGAAATACCGATCGGTGATGCGTTTGAACGGGTGGCCGAGCAGATGGGTGTCAATATCATACTGAACACGTTTGCACTCGATCTGGACACACCTTACGCACTGAAGATTGACGCAGTCCCCGGCGAAGCTGCATTGAACGAGATTATTTTGCAGTACAGACCCGCGTCGATTGATCGGTCGGTATTGCGCGTCGAGCACATCGAGCCCGACACCATCGTGATTCGACGCGCAGATGCATGGCCCATATGCCCGTTGGTCAGAATGTATGTGATTGGCGATCTGGCCGACGCCATCGGGCGATCCAATCCGGATGCATTTGGAGGAGAACCCCGGCTCGAGGCGATCCAATACACCATGCAAGCTTTGCGCGAGGCATGTGAACCGGACGATTGGCGCATGAATGGCGGATTGCGAAGTTCGATGACGGCGATTGATGATGTGCTGATCATCAGCGCCCCGATGGAGGTGCATCGGCAGGTGCGGATGCTGCTGGCGAAATGGCGACGCGAAGGCGGAGTGCCGGCGCCCCTGCGGGGCGGCCGCTAATGGGGGGCGTTAGCGGCGGCCCCGCAGGGGCGCGGTTTGTGATAGATTTGCGGGCATGTCGATGCTCGCGGCGCATTTGATATTGACGGCGTATGGGTTCTGGCTACCGAATGATCCGCGGGGGTCGTGGTCGGCGTTCGTGCGGGCGTGGGAACTGCGGCGGTTCGGGGAGGCGACGACAGTACACACGCGGCGATCGGTGGCGGGTAAGCGACATGATGCGGCATTGCGGCGGGAGGCGAAGTTGGCGCTGGCGCGGCGGCCGGTCGTGTTCAATGGTGAACAGGCGCGAACAATTGCATTGGCGTTCGGCGGGCGGGCGGAGGGGTCGGGGTATCCGATATATGCGTGCGCGGTCATGCCGGAGCATGTGCATCTGGTGATCGGTACGCCACGGACTGGTGTTGAGAAGGCGGCGGAGCTGCTCAAGGGGGCGGCGACGGCGGCGATGATTCGAGAGGGTTTGCATCCGTTTGAGGATGTGTTTTATCGTAATGGGCGACGGCCGACGCCGTGGGCGCGGAAGTGCTGGAAGGTGTATTTGTATGAACGAGCGGACGTGGAGCGAGCGGTCAGGTATGTGGAGGAGAATCCGGTGAAGGAAGGGAAGCGACGGCAGAAGTGGTCGTTTGTTGAATCGTTTTGAGGGAGCGCCCCTTCGGGGCGGCCGCTAATGGTTGTGATTGGACATGGGATTGATTTAACCGAGACGGCGCGCATCGCGGAGATGGTGCGCAAACATGGGGAGCGCTTTTTGGAGCGGTGCTTCACGGAGGCGGAGCGCGCGTATGCGGCGGGGAGCACGAAGCGGGAGCATGAGCATCTGGCGGCTCGGTTCGCGGCGAAGGAGGCGGTGCTCAAGGCGTTGGGGACGGGGTGGCGGGATGGGATTGCGTGGACGGATATTGAGATTGTGCGCGAACCGTCGGGTCGGCCGATGGTAAAGCTCAGCGGGATGGCGGCGACCGTGGCTGCGGGGCTGGGGATTCGTGCGTGGCATGTGAGCTTGAGTCATACGCACACGCACGCCATGGCCAGCGCCATCGCCTGCGGGTGAGAAGACCGCTAGGATGAGGCACGTGTATGGTCAGTCCAAAGGATCCATCGCCGCCGTTTGAGATCGTCAATCGCCCCGGTGCGTCGAAGCGCCGGGGGATGGAGTTGCCCAAGTGGATGCGCCGGGAGGAGGAGCCCACGCAGGCGGCGGGTCCGGTGCGCGAAACGAGCGGCGGAAGCGGCGGCGGCGGGATGGTCGGGGAGGCCAAGCGGTGGTGGACGAAGCCCGTGGCGTTCCGGCTGCCGCAGGGCACGCTGGTCATGCTCGGGCTGGGGGCGCTGGTGCTCATCATCGTGGCATACCTGATCGGAGATCGGATGGGCAGGCGGAGCATTTCGGCGTTTGCACGCAATTATCAGGAGCAGCTTAAGCCGTTGGAGTCGATTCGGGAGGCCCCGCCGACGCGGATGATCCCCTCGACCATCACCGGTGCGGCGACCGACTCGGACGGCACCCCCCTGCCGAATCTGCCGGGGGCCGGCGGCGTCGAAGACGACCCCCGCCAGCCCGGGATGAACTATTTCCGCCTCATTTCCCTTCCCGCCAACGCGGACGAGGCCCAGAAGGCGGTCGCATTTTTAAAGGCCAACGGAGTTGACGCGGGGGCAATTCCGTTCAACAATGGTCGGTCCGTCAAATTGCTGGCCCTGCGGGGGTTTGAAAACCCCCTGTCCGACCCGGTCGCCCGGGACTTCGCTGACCGGCTCAAGATGCTCGGTCGCAAGTGGAAATCGCAGGAGCACGGCTCGTCGGACTGGAAAGACCTTTACCCGGAAAAATATCGTCCGGGACGCAACTGACTTTTAGACAGGATACGACCATGAGTCTCGACCGCAGTCTCAAATCCTCCGGATCCCTCTCCCAGCACCGCAACGTGCTCACGCGCCCCGAGCGGATCGCGAAGCTGACCGAACAGGGCCGCTTCAGCACCGAACGCCCCATCCATCTTGTCAAGGTCGCCAACCGCAAGGTCGCCGCCGGCAAGAAGTCGGGCAAGAAGGGCGCGGCTGAGGAAGGCGCCGAAGGCGCCGCCGCGGCCAAGAAGTGATTGGCTCCGTCGATTCGTCGGCAGCTTCTCGTTCATCCTTTTGATTGACGCACCCCCATGTTTGACCTGGGCCGCCTCATCACGCGCCGCGCCCGCGCCATCGACGCCAGCGGGATCCGCAAGGTGTTCGATCTGGCGGCGAGCGTCAAGGACCCGATCAATCTCTCGATCGGTCAGCCGGACTTCGACGTGCCCGAGCCGATTCAGGACGCGGCGATCGAAGCGATCCGTCATGGCCGCAACACCTACACCGTCACGCAGGGCATCGCCGAGCTTCGACAGAAGGTCACCGATGCGTTCACGGGTCGCTTCAAGAGCGAGGGCCGCTGGGCGGAGCCGGGCTGCGTGATCACCAGCGGCGTCAGCGGCGCACTGGTGCTGGCCCTGATGAGCTGCGTCGAAGCGGGCGACGAAGTGATCGTGCCGGACCCGTATTTCGTGATGTACAAGCATCTGGTGACGCTCGCTGGCGGCAAGGCGGTGTTCGTCGATACGTACCCCGACTTTCAATTGACCGCCGAGCGCGTCGAACCGCTGATCACGGAGCGGACGAAGTTGCTGCTGGTGTCCAGTCCGTCGAATCCGACGGGGGTGGTGACGAGCGACGACACATGGAAGAAGCTCGTGGCGCTGTGCGAATCGCGCGGCGTGCTTTTGGTGAGCGACGAGATTTACGATGTGTTTCACTACAGCGGGCTGTGCCCTTCGCCCGCGGCGTTCGGGGATTCGATGCTTGTGCTGCGCGGGTTCAGCAAGACATACGGCATGACGGGATGGCGGCTCGGTTACGCCATCGGGCCCAAGCCGATCATCGAGCAGATGACGAAGCTTCAGCAGTACACGTTCGTGTGCGCACCGAGCATGGTGCAGTATGCGGGGGCGAAGGCGCTGGACATCGACATGAGCGACGCGGTCGAAGCGTACAGCCGCAAGCGCGATCGGGTCGTGGAGATGCTCAGCCCGCACTACGATCTGACGATCCCCGGCGGGGCTTTCTACGCCTTCCCGCAAATCCGCACCGGCGAAAGCGCCACCGAATTCGTCAAGCGCGCCATCGAAAAGAAACTGCTGATCATCCCCGGCAGCGTGTTCAGCGAGCGCGATACGCACTTCCGTTTGTCGTATGCGTGCGACGATGCGAAGCTTCAGCGCGGGCTGGAGATTCTTGTGGAGATGGCGAAGAAGCAGCAAGGGGAAAGCTGAGGCATGGCCATGCCTCAGCTTTCGTTTCACATCACAGCAGCGTGCCGCGGAGGAAAAGGATCGCCATCGTGAAGTAGATGACGAGGCCGGTGACGTCGACGAGCGTCGCCACGAAGGGGGCGCTGGCGGTGGCGGGGTCGAGGCCGACGCGGCGGAGGACGAAGGGGAGCATGCCGCCGACGAGCGTGCCGAAGGTGACGACGCCGACGAGCGTCGACGCGACGGTCAGACTGATGAGTAAAAAGTGCGAGGTGTAGTCGGCGAGCCCGACCTGCTGCCATGCGATCACGCGCACCAGCCCGACGACACCGAGCAGAATCCCCAGCAAAAGCCCGCACGCCAGCTCGCGCCACAGCACCTTCCACCACATCTTGAGCGTCACCTCCCCCAGCGCCATCGCGCGGATGATCAAGGACGTGGCCTGCGACCCGCTGTTGCCTCCGCTGGAGATGATCAGCGGAATGAACAGAGCGAGGACGACGGCCTTTTGAATCTGCACTTCGAAGTAGCTCATCGCGCTGGCGGTGAAGGTTTCGCCGACGAAGAGAATGATGAGCCAGATGCCGCGCTTGTGGACGAGACTGGCGAGCGTGGCGGTCATGTAGGGTTCATCGAGCGCCTCCATGCCGCCCATTTTCTGCATGTCCTCCGTCGCTTCCTCCTCCGCCACGTCGGCGACGTCGTCGAACGTCACGATGCCGACGAGTTCATCGGACTTATCCACGACCGGCAGCACGGGCAGGTCATAGCGTTCCATGACGCGCACCGCTTTCTCGCGGTCGTCATCCGCACGCAGCGAGACCACCTGACCCTCCCGCAGCGTCTCGCAGCGGACGGCGGGGTCCGCCAGCAGCAGTTTGCGAAGCTTGATGAAGTCGAGCAGTTTCCCCTGCTCATCGACGACGTACATGATGTTGAGACTTTCCGCTTCGTCGCCATGCTCACGAATATGTCGCAGCGCCTCGGCGACGGTCCACTCGGGCCGCACCGTCAGGTACTCGGGCGTCATCTCACGGCCGATCGATTCTTCGGGATATTCGAGAATCTTCTCGGTTTCCGCCCGCTCCTCCGGCTGCATCAGGGCGAGCAGGTTTTTGGCCAGCTCGTCCGGCGCGTCTTCGAGGAAGTCGACGCGGTCGTCGGGGTCCATTTCGTTGATGATCTGGGCCGCCTGCTCGTTGGTCAGATTGCCGACGATGCGTTCCTGATCGTCCTGGTCAAAATAGCTGAACACCTCGGCGGCGCGCTGGCGCGGGAGGAGCCGCAGGGCGATGGCCTGATGCTTGGGTTCGAGGCAGATGAGCACGTCGGCGATTTCCGGTTCGCGCAGCTCGATGAGCGCAGCGCGTGCCTGGCCGGTCTGTCGGTGGTCGATCAGGTCGGCGATCTCGGGGGCGAGCAGTTCGCCCATGGCGTGATCGGCGTCAAGACGGGGCATGGTTCGTATCCGTGGTCGCTGTCCATCAGTTGCGATCAAACTAACAGGTTCACGCGATCAAGGCCAGATGCATGTTCCGCCGTGAGCGGCGTCAGCGGATGGCAAGCGCCTCCGTGATTGCATACACTACGCCCAATCATGACCAGCCCCACCACTCCCACGCGTATCGCCAAGCTCGCCCTCGAAGACGGCACCGTCTTCACAGGCGTCGCCTTCGGCGCCGTCGATCGCCCCGAGCCGCTGGCCGGCGAAGTCGTCTTCAACACCTCGATGACCGGCTATCAGGAAATCCTCACCGATCCGTCCTACACCGGGCAGATCGTCACGATGACGTATCCGCACATCGGCAACTACGGCGTGAACGTGCAGGATCTTGAGTCGACGAAGGTGCAGCCCGCGGGGTTCATCGTGCGCGAGCTTGCGAACCGGGCGAGCAACTACCGTTCGACGCAACAGCTCGAAGACTGGCTGGCGGCGCAGGGCGTATTGGGCATCAGCGGGATCGACACGCGGGCGCTGACCCGCAAGCTGCGCATCACCGGCGCGATGCGCGGCGTTCTGAGCGCGACGCAGCTCGATGACGCCAAGCTCGTCGCCGCGGCGAAGGCGAGCCCCGTGATGGACGGGCAGAACCTCGCCGAGGTCGTCAGCCCGCATGACACATGCACATGGAGCGAATCGCTGGGCGACTGGCGACCGATTCAGGGTCAGCTTCCGCCGGGGCAAATGAAGCGGCGCATCGTCGCCATCGACTGCGGCGCGAAGTCCAATATCCTGCGCAATCTCGCGGACACGGGCAACGAAGTGATCGTGGTTCCGCATGATGTGAAGCCCGAACAGATTCTCGAGTACAAGCCCGATGGTTTGTTCGTGAGCAACGGCCCGGGCGATCCGGCGGCGGTGGCGGTGACCATCGATACGCTCCGCAAGCTGCACGGCCAACTGCCGATCTTCGGCATCTGCCTCGGACATCAGATGCTCGGCCTGTCGCTCGGCGCCAAGACGTTCAAACTCAAGTTCGGCCATCGCGGCGGCAATCAGCCCGTGCAGAATCTCGCCACGCGCAAAGTCGAAATCACCAGCCAGAACCACGGGTTCGCCGTCGAAGTCGAATCGCTCAAAAAAGTCGGCGGCCTTCCCACGCACATCAACCTCAACGATCAGACCCTCGAGGGTTTTCGCCATCGCGACCTGCCGATTTTCGCCGTCCAGTACCACCCCGAGGCCTCCCCGGGCCCGCATGACGCCAGTTATCTGTTCGATTGCTTCATCGACATGATGAACACGGGGCTCAGTCCGTCGGCCGAGGCGATGGACGCGGCGCAGCGCCGGCGCAACAAGGTGGCGGGGTGACGGATTGCCATTGACAAAGTAATAGCCGGGATTTAAGCTGTTTTGCGTCGGCTCGGGACACGCGCGAATCCATCCGCAGGCAAGGTTCACACCGGCCATGATCGAGGCAAAAAACGGCACTTTCAAGGCGGTTGCGACGATGGTCAGGCGCGGGCTCCCGAGCGCGGGGCCGTGGGCGGCAACGGTACAGGTAACTGTAAAACCTACGGCAGGTTAACGGGCGAAAGCGCGAAATTTTTTTCGCATGCGGCCCTTGCATCGGCGGCTCAGACGTTTTATCTTGTCGGGCCTACAGATACGAGGGATCGCCCGAAGTTGGGATAGGGGCAACGGGCAGGCGCGGCCGCAGACCCGCCGCTCTCTTGACACGAGCCACTGGAGGTTCACGTTGGCATCACGTCACATCGTCTTCGCGTTCGCCTGTGCAGCAATTCTTGTCAGCACATGCATGGTCATCCATGCAACGGCGGACGACCATCCGACCGCTGCGCAGCTCCTTGAGCAAGGTGAGGCACAGATCAAGAGCGGCAAGCTCGAAGATGCGCAGAACACGCTCAATCGCATCGACCCGATTCAATTGACCAAGGAGCAGCGCGTCGAGCTTCAGGCGGCGCTTCAGTCCGTGCGCGATCAGCGCCGCGCGGCCGAGCCGATGCCCAAGCCCGCGCCCACGCCCACGACGCCCGAACCGACGAAGACCCAAGCGCCCAAGCCCGAACCCGCACCGGCCAAGCCCGAACCCAAGCCGATGCCCAAGCCCGCACCGGCGCCCGCCGTCGAGAAGCCCGCGCCGGCCCCTGCTCCCGCGCCCGCACCCAAGGCGGAGCCCAAGCCCGAACCCAAAGCCGAGACCAAGCCCGCGCCGGCGCCCGCGCCCGCACCCGTGGTGGAAACCAAACCCGACGCCAAGGAACGCCCCGTCGCGGCGAGCAAGCCCGCTGCCGCCAAGCAGCCCGCCGCCGAGATGAAGCCCGCCGCTCCGGTCGTCTCCGAAGGCGAGAAGCTCATGGAGAAGGCCGTCAAGCTCCAGACGCAGCAGCTCACCGCCGAAGCCGATCAGGCCGCCAAGGATGGACAGTACAACCGTGCCGCGCAGCTCTACACGCAGGCGATCTCGCTCGACCCGGCCAACGAAGACGCCAAGAAGGGCCTGGAAACCGTGCGTGCCCTGCTCGGCCGCGACAACAGCGGATCGAAGCTGGTGGAGGATTACGCCAACGTCGTGAAGCTTCGCCGCGAGCAGGCGCTGGCCCGCTACGACGAAGCGATGAAGCAGGCCAAGGCCTCCGTCGCCGCCGGCAATCCCAACGAGGCGCTCGACGCGGTGTCGCTGGGCAAGGCGATTCTCGACACGAACCGTCAGTACCTCTCCGAAGCCGAGTACAACCAGCTCAGCAAGTCCGCGATGGACTTCACCTCGCAGATTCAGGTCGCCGCCGAGCAGCAGCGCGTGCGGGCCCTTGGCGAGCAGGAGATGAAGGTCAAGAACGAGCAGGTCAAGCGCCGCATGGCCGCCGAGGAGGAGCGCGAGCGCAAGGTGCAGGAACTGCTCCGCCGCGCCGCCGATCTTCGCCGCGAACTCAACTATGAAGAGTCGCTGGATGTGCTCGAGCAGCTTCTGTTCATCGACCCGCACAACGTCGCCGCGCAGGCGATGAAGGAAATGATCGAAGACTCGATCATCTACCGCAACACGAAGAATCTTCTCCGCGAGCGCGAGCTCAAGCGTTCGCAGCATTCGGTGGACAACCTCGAGGCGGCGATTCCGGTCACCGAGATCATTCAGTATCCGCCCGACTGGCCCCAGCTCACCGCCACCCGTCAGGCCGCCCTCGGCTCCGCCGGCGGCGAAAGCGAAGCCAACCGTCGCGTCATGGAGAAGCTCAAGCAGTCGATCCCGGTGACCTTCGACGGCAACCGTCTCGAAAACGTCGTCGAGTACCTGCGCAACGTGACGGGCGTGAACTTCTTCGTCAACTGGCGCGCTCTGGAAGGCGCCGGCATCGAGCCCGGCACGACCGTCACGCTCAACCTCGCCTCCGTCCCCGCGGATAAAGCCCTGCGCCTCATCCTCGATCAGGTCGGCGGCGACCTGGTCCCGCTGGGCTTCACCATCGACGAAGGCGTCGTGACCATCTCGACCGTCGAAAACCTCGGCAAAAACACCACGATCCGCACCTACGATATCCGCGACCTGGTCGTGCAGGCCCCCTCCTTCGATCAGGCCCCCGACTTCGACCTGACGTCGATCACCAACAGCTCCGGCGGCGGCAGCGGCGGCGGCGGCGGACAGAGCGGCGACCTGTTCTCCGACACCCAGTCGGACCGACAGACCGGCACACGCAACGAACTCATTCAGCAGATCTCCCAGCTCATTCGCGACACCGTCGATCCCGACGGCTGGCGTCAGAGCGGCGGCCTGGTCAGCTCCATGAGCGAACTCAACGGCTCGCTCATCGTCAACACCACCAGCGAGAACCACCGCGCCATCCTGAGTCTGCTCGCCCAGCTCCGCGAGAGCCGCGCCCTGCAGATCAACGTCGAAGCGCGATTCCTCCTCGTCGATCAGAACTACCTCGACGAAGTCGGCGTCGACATGGACCTGACCATCAACAACATCGGCTCCGACTTCACGCCGATCACCATCAACACCGAGTCGGCCTCGATCGCCGATCGTCAGAACACGAACCTCAACGGCTCGTTCGGCGGATCGGACTCGGGCTCGGGCCCGATCGACGGCTCGTTCCGTCGCGGACTGAGCATCAGCGGCGGATTCATGAATGACGTGCAGGTCAACCTGCTCGTCAAGGCCACGCAGGCCAACCGCCGTTCGACCCAGTTGTCCGCCCCGCGCGTGACCTTCTTCAACGGCCAGCGCGCTTACGTGCTCATCGCGACGCAGCTTTCGTACATCAGCGACCTGAACCCCGTCGTCGGCACGCGGTCCGCCGCCTTCGACCCCGAGATCAGCGTCGTCTCCAGCGGTGTGATTCTCGACGTGGAAGGCACCGTCTCGGCCGACCGCCGTTACGTCACCCTCACCGCCCGTCCCTCGCTGGCCCGCGTCGTGCGTCTGCGTCAGCTTCAGGTCGTCGGCGCCACCATCGACAACACCGGCGACGATGACAACGCCGGCGGCACCGCAGGCGTCCCCGACGTCTCGACCGGCGTCATCGAAGCGCCCGAACTCGAACTCACCACCGTCCGCACCACCGTCAGCGTCCCCGACAAGGGAACGCTCCTTTTGGGCGGTCAGCGGCTCTTCGCCGACGTGGAGATCGAAGCCGGCGTCCCGGTCATCTCCAAGGTCCCGATCCTCAACCGCCTCTTCACCAACCGTTCGACCGTCAAGGACGAACGCACCCTGCTGATGCTCATCAAGCCGACCATCCTGATCCAGAGCGAGAAGGAAAACGACCTGTTCCCGGGTCTGAACCAGTCGGCGGGCATCTTCAGCGGCGGAACCACGACCAAGTGATCGCCCGGCCCGGGCGTCGGTCGAATCGACCCGATCAGGCCTGAGGCGCATTGAACGCCTCAGGGCGAACGGCCCGCAAGAAAGCGCGGCCCTGGAGCGAATGGACATGGCAGGCACGGATTCAAGACTCTCGATCTCGACCGACGGACCGGTCACGCTCGTCGAATTCCTCGACCGCAACATCCTCGACGAAGCGAGCATTCAGCAGATCGGCGACGAGATCCTCCGCATCGTCGAAACCTCCGAGTCGCCCAAACTGCTCATCAACTTCCGCAATGTCGACCACCTGTCCTCCGCCGCGCTGGGCACGCTGATCACCATCAACAACAAGGTTCGCCAGAAGGATGGGCAGCTTCGTCTTTCGGACATCGACGCGCAGATTTACGAAGTCTTTGTCATCACGAAGCTCAACAAGCTCTTCCACATTCACAAGACCGCCGGTGAAGCCCTGGCCAGCTTCAAGTAATGGAATCTGGTTGGGGATCGTTGAGAGGAACCCCGTGGCATCACCCCCGATTGCACGCACAATGCGCTTTCCAAGCCGGCTCGAGGAAGTGAGCCGCGTGGAGGAAGTGCTCATGGCGGCGGCGGCGGAGCGCGGCTACAACGGGCACGATCAGTTCGCCGTCAAGCTCGCCCTCGAAGAAGCCCTCGCCAACGCCATCAAGCACGGCAATCAATCCGATCCGACCAAGCAGGTCACCCTCGAGTTCACCATCGACGAGCAGCAGATTTCGATCTCCATTTCCGATGAAGGTCCGGGTTTCAACCCCGCGGACGTGCCCGACCCGACGCTCGACGAAAATCTCGAAAAGCCCTACGGACGGGGCGTCATGCTCATGAACACCTACATGAACGAAGTCCGCTACAACAAGCGGGGCAACAAGGTGACGCTCGTTCGGCGGCGCACCGAATCCCCCGCTCACCGCGGCGAATAACCCGCCGCCACGTCCTCATCCGCGAGGGTTCCGCCATGACGCAATTCAACGTCGATATCGCCAATCATGATCAGGGCGTGATCATCCGCCTGCATGGCGACGCGACGCTCTCGGCGACCACCGCCCTGCGCGACGCCCTTCAGCCCGTTGTCGAACGCAAACCCAAGCGCGTCGTGCTCGATCTCGCCCAGCTTGTCTTCATCAATAGTCTGGGCCTCGGCGCCCTGCTCGAATTCCGGCAGGCGCTCAATGCCCATGGCGCCCGGCTTCGTATGGCCGGCGCAAGCGATCGCGTGGCGGACATCTTCATGAAGACCCGGCTCGCCGAGCTGTTCCCGATGTATCCGACCGCCGAGGAAGCCATCGCCGCTGTCTGAGCCCCCGCCCCGCCGCTACATCCGATCCAGCACTTCAATGCCCAAAAGGTTCAGCCCCGCGCGCAGCGTCCGCGCCGTCAGGTCGCAAAGCACGAGTCGGCTCCTCCGCGTCGCATCGTCCTCCGCCTTGAGCACCGGGCAGTTCTCGTAGAACGCGCTGAACATGGTCGCCAGTTCGTACAGATAGGTGCATAGCCGATGTGGCTCCAGCGACGCCGCCACCGCCTTGACCACGGGGCCGAACTGCATCAGCTTCAGCACCAGCGCCCGCTCGGCCACATGCTCGACGCGCACCGCCGCCGAAAGCTCGGGCATGGCCATGCCCGAGCTTTCCTCGCCCGCCTTGCGAAAGATTGAGCGGATGCGTGCGTACGCGTATTGCAGATACGGGGCCGTGTTGCCCTCCATCGCAAGCATGCGGTCCCAACTGAAAACGTAATCCTTGACGCGATCCCCCGATAAATCCGCGTATTTCACCGCCCCGATGCCGACCACGCGCGCCACTTCGCGCTGCGCTTCCGCATCGAGGTCCGTGTTCTTTGCCTTGACGATGCCCGCGGCGCGATCCACCGCTTCGCTCAGCAGCGCCGCCAGCTTGACCGTCCCCCCTTCGCGTGTCTTGAACGGCGTGCCGTCCTCACCGAGGATTGTTCCGAAGCGAACGTGTTCCGCGGTGTGCGCCGCATCGAGCCAGCCCGCCTGTTGGGCCGTCCAGAACACCTGCTCGAAGTGATCCTTCTGCCGGGCATCGACGACATACACGATGCGATTGGCGGATAGTTCGCCGACGCGATACCGGATCGCCGCCAGGTCCGTGGCCGCATATCCGAAGCCCCCGTCGCTCTTGCGCACGATCAGCGGCACCGGCTCGCCGTCCTTGCCGGCAAACCCCGGCACGAACACGCAAACCGCGCCATCGCTTTCGACCGCCAGCTTCTTTTGCTGTAGCGACTCGACCACCGCCGCGAGTTTGTCGTTGTAAAAGCTCTCGCCTCGGATGTCGTCGTCGCTGAGCGTCACGCCCAGCCGGCTGTACGCCTCATTGAAATGCTGCTTCGACTCATTGACGAGATGGCGCCAGAGCGTATTGGTCTGCGCATCGCCCGCCTGAAGCGCGACGACGCGCTTGCGGGCGCGCGTGGCGAAGTCGGCGTCGGCGTCGAATTTCTGTTTGGCCTTCTGATAAAACGCGTTGAGGTCCGCGATGTGCATTTGGCCTTCCGCCCCGCCGGCCGACTCGAGCAGATACTCGATGAGCATGCCGAACTGCGTGCCCCAGTCGCCGACGTGGTTCTGGCGGATGACTGTATGGCCCAGATGTTCAAGCGTGCGGGCCAGCGCGTCGCCGATGACCGTCGATCGCAGGTGCCCGACGTGCATCTCCTTGGCGACGTTGGGGCTCGAATAGTCGACGACGACGGTCTGCGGATGATCGACTTTGCGAATGCCGAGCCGCTCATCCGATGCGAACGCGCCGGCGAGTTTCGCGAGATAGTCGGCACTGAGCGTGAGGTTGATGAACCCGGGACCGGCAATGTCGGGGGCTTTGTCGCAGAGGTCGTCCCATCGGAGGTTGGAGACGATGGCCATCGCGACGTCGCGCGGCTTCTGACCGAGCTTCTTGGCCAGCGACATGGCGATATTGGCCTGGTAGTCGCCGAATTTGGTGTTCTGCGCCGGCGCGAGGATGGGGTCGGTGCTCGCATGCTCGGGGCCGAAGGCGGCTCCGAGCGCGGCGGCGAAACGTTCGGACAAGATGGTGATCGGATCGTGCATGGAGGGCGTATGGTCGGACGCGAGGGGCTGCGCGTCAAGCGCGGAAAACCCGCGTGCGTATCAATCGGACTTACGGCGCGGCGATCGAGCTTGTGAAATTGGTAACTTATTCGCCGCAATAGCACTTGTGACTTGACCGGACGGCGAGCGTCCGATTTAATGAGATGACTGCCCCGCCCGGATCGGCGGACATCGAAGCTCCGCTCGATAACGCACTTTAGGCACCTTATGCAAAGACGCTTTCAATCATCGTCGCAACGACGCTCCCTTCGGGCGTCGAGGCGCGCCCTTGCTTTGATGGAGGACTAAGCCATGCCCAGTTCAAGCGACTGTTGGGGAATTGAAATCGGCGCGCATGCGATCAAGGCGCTGCGGCTTCAGAAGGCGGGTCAGAAATTCTCGGTGACCGAGTTCGACGTGATCCCCTACAAGAAGGTGCTCACCACGCCGGACATCGACGTCGATGAGCAGATCCGACTCGGCATGGATCAGCTTCTGGCGCGACACACGATCGGCAACGCCACGATCGTCGTCAGCGTGCCCGGACATATGGCGTTCGCGCGCTTCGCCAAGCTCCCGCCGGTCGAGCCCAAGAAGGTTCCCGACATCGTGAAGTTCGAGGCGGTGCAGCAGATTCCCTTCCCGATCGAGCAGGTCGAATGGGACTATCAGACGTTCCAGCACGCCGACTCGCCGGACGTGGAGGTCGGCATCTTCGCGATCACGAAGGAGCGCGTCGCCAACTGGCTCAACAATTTCCACGCGGTCGGTCTGCACGTGCATGCCATGACGCTCTCGCCGCTGGCCGTGTACAACGCGATCGCGTACGACGAGCAATGGGCCGACGCCGCGCCGGGCACGATTCTCATGGACATCGGCACCAGCGCGACCGACCTGATCATCATCGAAGGCGGACGCCTCTGGCTCCGCACGATTCCCATCGGCGGGCACCATTTCACCGAAGCGCTCGTGCGCGGCTTCAAGCTCAGCTACTCCAAGGCCGAGAAGATCAAGAAGGAAGCCGCCACCAGCAAATACGCCCGGCAGATTTTCCAGGCGATGCGCCCCGTGTTCGTCGACCTCGTGGGCGAGGTGCAGAAGTCGCTGGGCTATTACCAGTCGCTCAATCGCGACGCGGACCTGAAGCAGCTCATCGGCATGGGCTCAACTTTCCGTCTGCCCGGCCTGCAGAAGTTCCTCAAGCAGCAGCTTCAGCTTGAAGTCATCCGCCACGATGAATTCAAGTCCATCGAAATCGACGGTCGCGATGCGGCCTCGTTCGCCGAGAACGCGCTGTCGATGGCGCCGGCGTACGGATTGGCGCTGCAGGGATTGGAGCAGGATCGGGTGACGTGCAACGTGCTGCCGTCGGTGCTGATCCGCCAGCAGGTCTGGAAGTCGAAGGTGCCGTACAACATCGCCGCCGCCGTGCTGTTCTCGGCCGCGGCGGTCATCGGGTACTCGAACCTGTGGATCGATCGGCAGACCTACGCCGCCAATTCCTCCGCGCGTCAGCAGGCGCAGGCGATCATCTCAACCGCGCAGGCGAAGCAGACGGAGTGGAAGGCGATCGAAGGCGGTTCGGACCCGCGCTCGAAGATCGAGAACCTTCGCCGCATTCTGGACTATCGCAATGTCTGGCCGTCGATCTTGACGGACATTGATGCGGCGCTGGCGAGCACCAAGCCGCAGGAGGAAGTCGTCAGCGCCGACCCGGAGGCGATCAAGACGATCCCGCGGCAGTTGCGCAAGCAGGTCACGATCGACCTGATCAACTACGGCTATGAGAGCAAGAAGCAGGACACGCTTCAGATCTTCGGCGAGCGCAGCGCGATTCAGGGCGGGATGTACGAGGGTTTCATGACCAACGAGGAAATGGAAGCCCGCCGCAGCGCCCAGGCGACAGCGACGCCGACCACGACCGGCGAAGCGCAGCCCGTGCAGGATCCGCCGTCGTTCACCATCACGATCAGCGGCACGACGACGCGCGAAAGCGCCCCCAAGTTCCTCAACGACACGCTGGTCAAATATTTCAACGACAAGGAAGCGGAGATGGACGAGGCGGACAAGTCCCACGCGGCCGACCCCGCCAAGAACCCCATCGGTCGCGACCGGCCGTATCGGATCACGAACGTGAAGATCGACAAAATTACGCCGCTGCTGACGCTTGAGAATCGCCCCGCCGCGGAGATTCCGGGCAATCCCCGGATTCCGGGCGCGGCGGAGGAAGCGCCGGCTCCGCTGCCGGGCGTGCGCGGTCTTCCCGGCGCGGTGCGTCCGCTGCCGGGCGTGCGCGGCCTGCCGGGCGCGGTGCCGGGGCCGGGCATCGAAGGCGAATTCCCGGGCGAAGGCGGACGCGCAAACTCCGGCACGACGACGGACGTCGCATCGCTGCTGCCCGGTGATCCCCTTGCCAAAGAGGATCACACCAGCGACTGGAGTTTCGTGATGACGTTCCGGATCGAACTGATTCGTCCGGAGGAAGCGCGTAAGGCGGAACAGGACGAACACAATACAACGACGCCGGCCCAGCCCGTCGCCAGTGTGGAGGGCCGTTGACATGGGACGCGTACTGACTTGGATCAAAGGCAATCCGCTGACCGTCGCATGTCTGGCGGTCATTCTCATCGCGACGCTTTCGTTCTACTACCCGACGTACGTTCAGGGCAGCGCGTTCCGGCGTGAAATGTCGGCCCGTCAGAGCGACATCGACACGATCAACCAATACAAGCGCTCGCAGATGCAGATTCCGCCCAGCAAGCCCGACGATCCGCCGACGGTGATTCAGGGCGTGATCAACGACGAGGCGATCGCGAAGCTCAAGGGCGTGTATGACGTGATGGAGAAGGAGTACGTCAACATCTATCGCCTCGCGTCGGGCCGGAATCTGCTCGGGCATGATGTGATGCTCAAGGGCATCTTCCCGACGCCGCTCGACGAAGCCAAGCCGTTCGATGCGCAGCGCGAGTACACGCGGTCGTTCGAGATGCTCTATCAGCTTCTTCACGCCGGCTCGCCGCCGAGCGCGACGGAGATCGAGCAGATGATGAAGGACGAAGAGGAGGCGTACAAGCGTAAGATCTTCCCGATTCCGCAGCAGTTGTCGACGCAGCAGCAGGACGAGATCAAGAAGAATCAGGCCAAGCGGCTTTTTGAGGTTTATCAGAAGACGGCGGCGAAGTATCACGTTTACGCCGCACCGGTCGTGATCAATGTGCAGCGCGGCGAATGGAACCGGGGCATCTTCCAGATCGGCGACTGGGCCAAGCCCGGTCCCAAGCCGGATATGTTCGACATCTGGGAAGGCCAGATGCAGCTTTGGATTCAGCAGGACCTGGTGGCGGCGATCCGCATCGCCAACGACATGGACGATGCGAGCAAGAACCTGACCACGCTGCCGATCAAGCGCATCCTCGCGATGTTCGTCAAGCCCGGCTACGTCGGCGTGCCCTCCAGCGGGTACACCGCACCGCAGGATCAGGGCACGGCCCAGCGGCTTGCCGACGACTTTTCCGTCAGCCCGACGGGTCGTCACAGCAATCCGATCTACGATGTGCGTCACGCCGTCCTGTCCGTCATCGTCGACTCCAAGCAGATTCCCAAGCTGCTCAACGCCATCAGCCAGGTCAACTTCATGACGGTCATCGGCATGAGCGTCAGGGATGTCGACGGCTACGAGGCCCTGAAGCAGGGCTACTTCTACGGGAACAAAGTCGATGTGGTGCAGCTCGATCTGACGATCGAGACGATCTGGCTGCGCTCGTGGACCGCGGGGCATCTCAACGAGGCGGAGGCGGCGGCGCGCAACGAGCCGTTCAACGCCGGTCTAATGCCCGACGACGTGCGCTACTACCTGGGCCTGCCCACGCGCACGCCGGCCGACAAATACATCCCCCCCGCCAGCCGTTCAAGCACGGGCGGCGGTAATGCACCGACTCCCGGCGCCGGCGGCGAGTTCGCTCCCCCGCCCGGCGGCGGCGGACTGCCCTGATCCGGTCCGATCCTAAACGTCATCCGCACGGCTCGCTCTGATCAACGGAGGCCTCGGCCATGAAACTCAAGAACATCGGCTTCTTCGAGCTGCACTTCGAAAAATTCCTCGGCGGACTCGCCGTCATCGTGATTCTCTTCGCCGTCTATCGCTACGGCATGAACACGCCCAACGTCGTCGAACTCAACGGGCAGCAGGTCACGGCCAAGGACGTCGACCCGCTCGTGCTCGGCGAGGCCAAGCGGCTCAGCGGCGTGCTGAACTCCAATGAGGTGCATCAGGCGCTGCGCGATCTGACCGTGCCATCGTACACGGAGAACTTCGCCGCCAAGATCAAACAGCCGCCCGTGCCCGATTCCAACTACGCGCTGGCGTTCAGCAGCGTCACGGTGTTTGATAACATCAAGGACACCGGCGTTGATCTGAAGAATCCGATGTGGGAGCCGGTGATTCCCGCGCCGTCGATTGTCGCGGTTCGGGCGGATCTGGGAACGTTCGCGCCGGAAGAGGTGCAGAACAACACCGCGCTGCGGACCGCGCTGAAGATGACCGAAGCGCCGTACGACACTTCGTGGGTCTCGGTCGCGGGTCAGTATGACATGAAGGCGCTCAAGGATGAATTGAATAAGAAGGAAGACGAACAGCACCGCGCCATTCCTCAGACGTACATTGACAACACGTTTGCCTTCGCGGATGTGCAGATCGCCCGGCAGCAGATGAACCCGGACGGGACCTGGCCGGCGGATGACAAGTACGAAATCGTGCCGGCGATGCCCAGCGACGGCATCGTCAGTTTCCGTGATGTGCCGCGGAAGGTGGACGGGCAGGCCGCGGGGCAGTACCTGGCGGCGATGCGGCAGTACCAGAGCGTGGTGATGCAGCCGCCGTTCCCGGAGGTGGTCGGCACGCCGTGGGCGCCGCCGGAGGCGCAGGTGGATGTGGGCGTCGGAGGCGGGGACAACGCCACGCAATTGTCGGAACTTAAGCGGCAGATGCGCGTGACTTCCGCGCGGATGCAGATGACGCTTCAGAACATCGACCGGCTCCGCAATCCCAAGCGCGCGGTGGTGCGCCCGCCCGCGGGCGGCGTGCGTCCGCCTGCCGGCGGCGGGGAGTTCGAAGGCGGGCCCGGCGAGTTCGGTCCGCCGCCAACCGTCGCGCCCGGCGGCTCGGGGACGAATGTGCTGCTCGAAAAACGCATTGCACGCCTCAATGAGCAAGTCGACAAGTACAAAGTTGAGCTTCAGCAGCTACAGGACAAGGTCGATCTGCTGAGCGGCAAGAAGCCCGGCACGACGGCGACGCCCGCGCCCGGCGCGCCGCGGTTGCCCGTTGCGCCCGGCGGCGAGTTCCCAGGACCGGGTGTGCCCGGCGGGCCCGACGGTTTCGCGGCCCAGCGTGAAATGATGATGCGCGAAGGCGGGTTGCTGGGCGGGGGCGAATTCGGCGAGTTCGGCGCTGCGGCGCCGGCGCCCGGCGCACCGGCCGGCGGCGCGGGGGCGAACATGGACATCTTCCATGTGGACAAGATTTCGATCTGGTCCAGCGATCTGAACGCCAAGCCGGGCAAGACCTACCGCTACAAGATGCGCGTGGTCGTGACGAATGTGCTCTTCAACAAGCCCGACCTGCCCGAGGATCAGAAGAAGGCCAACGCGGACAAGTTCCTTGTCGAAAGCACGTGGAGCGCCTGGTCGAAGCCCGTGAAGGTGGAGCAGACGCGTTACTACTTCGCCACCAATGCCTCGCCGCAGCCGGCGCCGGGTCAGGCGACGCTCGAAGTCTGGCGCTTCTACAACGGGCAGTGGCGAAGCCAGGAATTCGCCGTGCGGCCCGGCGGGCCGATCGGCGCGACGATCCCCGTCGCGATGGAGGACGGCGCCAAGCATGACGTGAACTTCTTCACCGGCGATTACGTCGTCGACATGGACTTCAACTATCAGGTGCCCGCACGCCTGGGCAATCTCCCCCGCCGCACACAACTGGTGCTCGTTTTGTCCGACGACATGGTGACGCAGCATCGCGTGGACATGGACCGCGACTCGAACAAGCGCGAACAGCTCAAGAATCAGCCGACCGGCGGCGTGGCGGCGGCCAGATAAGAGGCTTGCTCGCGATCAGGCATTGAACAGCCGCGCTTCGATCGCGTCGATGCGCTTCTCGAATTTCGCGATCGCCGAGGCGGGCAGCTTGCGACCGAACGCGCGGGCGTGCTCATCGAGCGTGCCCGCGCTGAACATGAGCGCCAGCGGGCTGGGCAACTGGCCGGCCCGGGCGATGCGCCAAAGCAGAATCCGCTGATCGCCCGCCAGCCCCATCTGTGCCGCCAACCGCCAATAAATCCGCAGTGGTTCGGACCATTTGTAAAACCGCTTCCAGTAAATCCACGCCATTCGCCCGGCGAGAAAGACCGCCAGCGCCCCCACGAAATAAAACAGCAACGTCAGCGAAATCGACGAGCGTCCGTTCGATCCGGGCCACCAGCTCGGATCCCATCCGTAAACGCGGTCGGCCTGCAACAGCGGTCCGATCATGACGAGGCCTCCTGCGTCGGAGCGTCCGCGCGTGCGGGGGCCGGATTCAGATGGTCCTGCGCCATGCGGCGGAACACATTGACCGCGCGCCGGCGTACATTCGGATCGGCATCGTGCTGAGCCATCGACGCCACGTCGTACGCCACCTGATCGATCCCCATCTGCTCCACGACCCACAAGGCGCTGATGCGATGCCTGGCGTCCGTATCCGCGAGCATGCGGCGCAGCGCCGGCAGCGCGTTGATGACCGGCAGCTCCATCAGCGCCTTGATGGCGTTGGCCCGGCTTCGATTGCCCTCGCCGTCGGTCAACTGGATCAGCGACGCGCGCGCGTCCTCGACGGCGTCAAGCTGCTGAAGCGACTCGACGGCGTTGGCGCGCACGCGGTCATCCGGATGCTCCAGCGCCTCGGTGAGGCGCGTGACGGCTTTGGACGAGGCGGGCACGTGCCCGAGCGCCGCCGCGGCCGTGGAGGCGATGCGCGAAACGGGATCGTGAACGAGCTGCACAAGCTGATTCTCGAAGTAGCTTTCCTGGCTCAGATGACGCGCCACCATCACGGCGCGGAAGCGATCGTCGGCCCGATCGCTGGCCATGCGCGCCGCGAGCTGGTGATGGAAATGCGCATCAATCTTCATCAGCGCCCGTCCCGCCGCCAATCGCACCGAGGGGGCGAGCTGATCCCAATGCTCCCAGAAACGCGCGAAACCCACCGGCTGAAACTGCGATTCGGCGAGCGTCGCCACATCGTGATGCGGCGAGGTGATGAGCCGCACGAGCAGGTCGTTGAGCCCCGACCAGCGCCGGGCGATCAGATGGCGCAGCGCAATGCGCGCGATCACCGGCTCGCCGTCGAAGCACATGTTGGCGATCGCATCATCCGCCTGAATCTTGTGCATCTTGATCAGCGCCCGGAGCACCAGCATGCGCGTGACGCGGTCCGCCGAGTGCATCAACGGGTCCATCGCCTTGATCTTCGACTCCGTGCGCGTGTTGAGGCAGCGGACCCAGCGCGGCACATTCCGAAGCACCGGCGCGGGAAAACCGTCGACCATTTCCGCGTCCGGCAGAAGATGGTCGCATTGGGCAACCTTGCGGATCGCCGAGCGGATCGGCCGGGCGGCCAGAAGATGCGACTGCGCGATGACGCGATCGAGATAGGGGACGATGGCGCGCAGACGCAAACCCTCCGCCACGGCGGGCATCAGTTCCTCGGTGGCCGCGAAGCTCAACATCGCATGCGCGATCGGCGCGCTGTCGGGATGGCGGAGCATCTTTGAGAGCCCGATGTGCGCCGGTGCGTGCACATCCTTGAAGTGCGCGAGCAGATGACTGGAGCGGCGCGGCGCCAAAAGCGCGACGGCCGTCAGCACATCGTGACGCCCGTGACGCTGATAGCACGCGCACGCTTCCGCCAGCGCGAGCGTCATCCACGCCACGCGCCGCATCGGCGTAGGCGCGGCCGCACCGTGCGTCTCGGGCGGCGGACCGGCAGCGAGCAACTGCGACAGATCCAAAAGCCCCGCCGCCCCGGCGCGCGTCAACCGCGCATCATCCGCGTGAAGCTGCGCCGCCAACAGGTACGCCAGCCGCAAGCTGCCTGAGCGCGCGATGAGTTGCACGGCGTTGAGCCGCGTGGTGACGTCGGCGTCGCTCGCCGCGGCGCGCAACACGCTGTCGAGCTGCGGCACGTGATCAACGACGAGCCGCTGAAGTTCGGGTTTGAAGCGGTCGAAGCATCGGACGAGCCCGATCTGGGCCGCCTCGTGCCGGCGTTCAAGCAGCAAATGCACCAACCTGGGCACATCCGCCTCCGATGCGCTCGACAGCGCCCCCGCGATGGCATGGTCCACCACCGGGTGCGCCACATGCTCAATCAAGTCGAATATGCTTCGTTTGGGCGCCATTCACATTCCGGCCAAGTTTGGGGCGATTCCATCATGTTTATCGGCCGCTACCGGCGATGAACATGACGATGGCGCAACACGTAAAAAATCCGTTCTGATCGTTGAAAAATTGGTATTTTTCGAGTGACTTCCCATTTTACCCTTGCTACCATACACGCCTTACAACCGGTCCAGGGGCCTAATTTATGAGCATCAACAAGTCTCCCAGTGTCCAAACATACCGCCTTTTGCTATATCGGCGGGCACTGCACCCCGAGCTTTTCGGCATTCAAGACCGCCGGGCAATCGTCCAAAGTGGTTATGAATTCGAGAGTTGGATCATGCCCGGCGGACATGTCCTGCGCTTTCAGGTCGGCGGCGAGTGCGTCAGCGAAGCGGTCATCGATCATGACACGCAGCTTCCGCAGCGCGGCCTGATCCTCGCCCTGCCCTGCCTGGGCGAGAAGGAAATGGACCAAAAGATCGAAAACGCAGTGACTTACGTCACCAGCGTCCAGACCGAGCAGCTTTCGGACAATCTTTTCACCGCTTCGTACAACGAGATGAAGGATTTCGCCGCGGAAACGGAAGCCATGCGCTACGAATGGCTCGACGTGGAAGGCGGGCAGAACCTGTCCGTGCTCGATGTGCAGCGGTACAAGCGTGAGATTCACGCCCAGAGCTACCACCTGATCGGCTCCGCCGGGTTCATCCTCCGGACGCAGACGATCTTCGAGGTCGCTTAAGCGACGCGCCATGGTCATGCTTGATCGCGCTGCCACGGTTCAATTCATTGAAAAGCACACGCTCATCGCCGTGATCCGCAGCGACTCGGCCCAGCAGGCGGTCGATACCGCCAAGGCCCTCGCCGACGGCGGCGTCCTCGTCCATGAAATCGCCATGACCACGCCCGATGGACTTCGCGCCATCGAGTCGGCGGCATCCCAACTCGGCGGTGATTGCGTCGTCGGCGTCGGCACGGTACTGGATCCGCAGACCGCCCGCGATGCGGTGGCGGCGGGTGCGGCGTTCGTGTTCGCACCCAACGTCAATCTGCACGTGATCGAAGCGGTCAACCAGATGAACCGCCCCATCGTTCCGGGGGCGTTGACGCCGACGGAGATTGTCACGGCCTGGTCGGCGGGCGTGGACATGGTCAAGCTTTTTCCCGCCAATCACTTCGGCCCCAAATACATTCAGGACATTCACGGCCCCCTGCCGCACGTCAAAATCACGCCCACCGGCGGCGTCGATCTGACGACGATCAAGGCCTGGCTCGACGCGGGGGCGGCGGCGCTGGGCGTCGGGTCGGCACTGGTGAAAAAAGATCTGATGCGCCGCGGCGATTGGAAGGCCCTGTCCGCACTGGCGCTACAATATGTGCAGGCGGTGCGCGACGCCCGCCGCTGACCCCGATTTCACGGGTTTTCCCGCCCCCTTGTCTAAATCCGGCCGATCGCGAATAATACCCCCTAGCTATGTCCACCCCCACCACCCCCGCACAGACGGTATACCTGATCACGTCCAGTTCGACCGCCTGGCAGGCGGCGGACCGGATGCAGGGCGATACGGACTTGCCCGCCACGGAATCGGGGTTGGCGGTCGTGCGGGCCGGTGCGTCGGTCGCCCCGCCCGAGTCGCCGGTCGGCACGATCTGGTGCGCCGAGGACGAGGCGAGCCGGCAGACGGCGGAGCTGGTCGCTCGCGTGTGGGGCGAAGCGAAGGTCAAGCATAACGCCGCCCTGGCGGAGATGAACCTGGGCCTGTGGCAGGGCTTGACCACGAAGGATCTGACGACGCGCTATCCGACGGCCTTCAACCAGTGGTTGTCGGACCCGGCGAACGTGTCCCCGCCGCAGGGCGAGTCGCTTGAGTCGGCGGAGCAGCGGCTGATGGTCGGGCTGGGCCGACTCCTCAATCGCGCGGCGGGCGATCCGACGGCGATCGTGCTGCGGCCGATGATGCTCGCCATCACGCGCTCCGTGCTTCTGGAGCTGCCCATCACCGAATCCCTCAATCACGCGCAGCGCCCCGTCGTCGAGCGCATCGATCTGGCGTCGAGTCTGCTGCGCCACCTCCGCTCCGGCAAGCGGCCCAAATCCGCCGGGAGGATCTCCGCATGACACAGGTCCCCGGTCGTAGCTGGCAGGAACTCGTGGACACCACCAACGAACGCCCCGGCGTGCCGGAGGGGCTTTGGATGCGCTGCCCCGCCTGCGAGGCGATGGTGTATCGCAAGCAGGTGGAGATGAATCTTTGGGTCTGCCCCGAAGCCGACTGCTCCCATCACTACCGCATCAGCGCCAGGCAGCGTGCGCTTCAGCTTTGCGACCCCGACAGCTTCGAGCCCAAGTGGACCGATGTCTCGCCGACCGACCCGCTCAAGTTCGTCGATCTCAAACCCTACAAGGATCGCCTCAAGAGCGAGCAGGACAAGATTCAGCAGCCCGATGCGATCGTCGCCGGGACCGGCTACATCAAGGGCCGCCGCGTCGTCCTCGCCTGCCTCGATCCGACGTTCATGATGGGCTCGATGGGCAGCGTCGTGGGCGAAGTGCTCACGCGCAGCATCGAGTACGCTCAGGAACACGACTGGCCGCTCATCATCGTCTCCTGCTCCGGCGGCGCCCGCATGCAGGAGTCGTCGCTGAGTCTGATGCAGATGGCCAAGACTTCCGCCGCCCTCGCCCGCCTCGACGAAGCCGGCGGCCTGTTCATCTCCGTCCTCGTCGACCCGACCACCGGCGGCGTCACCGCCTCGTTCGCTATGCTCGGCGACATCATCCTCGCCGAACCCAAAGCCCTCATCGGCTTCGCCGGCCCCCGCGTCATCGCCAACACCGTCCGCCAGGAACTGCCCCCCGGCTTCCAACGAGCCGAATTCCTCGTGGAAAAGGGCTTCGTCGACCGCATCGTCGACCGCAAGAACCTCCGCAGCGAAATCTCCCGCATCATCGACTACGCCGGAAAATGAGTCATTTTCCAAAGTTGATGGAATGCGTCAGTCGGCGTGCTTGAAGAACTCGATCGGCGTCGATTCCGATGAAGGCGCCAGCAGTTTGATGTTGTCGACGCGGCCGGTGTCGTCGAACGAGCCCACGCCGACGTAGCCGGCGTCGAACGTCTTGTCCTCGGCCTCCATGATGGGCTTTTCCATGTCGTCGGCGTAGACGGCGATGCGGCCGGTCTTCGCATCGCGGACGAGTCGCATGTGAT
This sequence comes from Planctomycetota bacterium, assembly GCA_016125255.1. Classification (NCBI taxonomy): domain Bacteria; kingdom Pseudomonadati; phylum Planctomycetota; species Planctomycetota bacterium. The sequence goes on from WGMD01000003.1 coordinate 48,314, forward strand.
GCCATGCATCGTGGCCCCAGTCGAAGCCCTCGGTGCCGGTCTTGGTGATGGCGAGGCGCGGGGCGCTATTCACGATGAAGATGTTGTGCGCGTGCGGGTCGCGCTTGGTGGCGATGTGCACATAGTAAAAGTGCGCGGGGTCCTGAAAGTTGAAGAACAGGCACATGTCGCGATGACCGTATTCCTTGCCGGTCTGCCGCAGGTCGATGTCCAGGACGAAGTCGGCGACTTTCACCTTATCGATCAGCGCGATGTTGAACGGCGAGCGCACCGCCGGCTCGTACTTGCTCTTGCCGAAAAGCTCCATGTATCCGTTGTCGCTTTCCTTGTCATGCTTCCACGCGGTCGGATCGGTGAAGACAAAACGATGAATCGCATCCGCCGAGTCGAACGACTCTTCAAACACGCTCTTGTATCCCTGCGGCGCATCGGCGGCGAAAGCGACGGCGGTCATGACCAGTACGAGCAACATCACGATGCGGGACATGCGCGGCTCCTTGCGAAGTCTTGGTGACCATTCATGCGGGAACAAATCGCCCTTAATTTCAGGCCTTGATTTCCTCGACGACGAATCCCTTGCGGTATTCGCGCTTCAGGAGCTTGTTGGCGTCGTCGTTGTTGGTGAACCGCTCGGTGGCGGGGTCCATGTTGAGCCAGGGGCCCATCGTCAGCGTGGGTTTGTCGACGCTGATGTCGAGCTTGCCGAGCTGTTCGACCATGCGGCCGTACGATTCGGTCGCCATCGCATCGGACTTGATGGCTTCCTTGATGGCGTCGCCGGCGGTAAGTTTGCCGAGCTTGTAGGAAATGTTGCCGGTGTGGCAGAGGGCGGAGGAGATGTGGCCGTCTTCGATCTCGGCGTTCTGCCCGTCGCGCTGGCGCGAGCGGATGGCTTCGACGAAGTTGGCGTAGTGATTGCCGCCGCCGGAGAAGGCCTTGACCTTCTTGCCATCGTTGTCGTAGGCGACGCCGGAGGAGTAGCTTCCGACGACGAGGAGGCCGCCTTCGCAGTGGACGAGCACGCCGATCGTCGTGTTGTTGAGGCGGGGCATGTCCTTATCGCTCCACTTGCCGGCCTTGAGCTTGTCCGCGCTGTCGGGCAGGCCGCGCACTTCGAAGATCAGCGGCGCGCCGGGGTAGTCGTGGTACACGATCTGCGTGTTGGGCGTGTTGCCGGCGTCGTCGTACCCGAGCCGCCCGCCCATGCTCATCACGCGCGGCGAGAGCTTGGGCTGATTGAGGAACCAGCGGCCCAGGTCCATCTGGTGAATGCCCTGATTACCCAAGTCGCCGGCGCCGGTGTTGAAATCCCAGTGCCAGTCGTAGTGGAGCTGATTACGGAACAGGTCCACTTTCGCGGCCGGTCCGCACCAAAGGTCGTAGTCGATGTAGCTGGGAATCTCCAGCGGCGTGTCGCGCTTGCCGATCGAGGGGCGCGGCTTGTAGCAGGTGCCGACGACGTACTTGATCTTGCCGAGGTTGCCTTCGTGGATGAAGTCGATCATCTGACGCATGCCGTGCATGGAGCGGCTTTGCGTGCCGGTCTGGCAAATGCGGTTGTACTTGCGCGAGGCGTTGACGAGCTGCCGGCCCTCCCAGACGTTGTGCGACACGGGCTTTTCGCAGTAGACATCCTTGCCGGCGGCCATCGCTTCGATGCCGATGATCGAATGCAGATGGTTGGGCGTGGCGATGGAGATGATGTCGATGTCCTTGCGCTCGAGCAGACGACGCCAGTTCGTCTCCTTCTCGGTCTTCCACTTGTAGTTCTTCTCGGTCCATGCGACGCGCTTGTCCAGCTCCTGCTGATCGACATCGCAGAGCACGGTGACCCGGCAGCCGGGCACGTCGTTGACATAGTCGATATGCGTCCCGCCTCGACCGCGCACGCCCACGACCGCGACGCGCAATTCTTCGTTAGCTCCCAATACTTTCGTGCCGCCCAGCGCGATGGCGGTCGCGGCGGTCATGGTTCCTTGAACGAAACTCCGGCGGGAAATCGACATGGCATGCCTCCTGGCGGGTGAGAGAAATACGAAAGGCCTCGCATTATCTTAACGCCCGACCAAAACGCACGCCTGTCCCAATTTGTGGTTTTTTTCTTCCTGATTTTTCGTCATTGACGGCGAACGACGACCCTCACCGGTTAGCGGCGGGGCAACGCCCCGCGCTTCCGATTGAACATCACACCGTCGCGACGAGGCCGACGCGGCCGGTCGCGGCGTCGGTGGTGACGAAGCGGCGCAAAATGCGCGGCGAGAGACGGCAGAGCATTTCGTAGGTGTTGACGCCCGCCAGTTTCGCCAGCTTCGGCATCGCATTGGGCGCAGCCGGATCCTGCGCGATCAGTTCGACCTCCGAGCCGATGCCGATCGAATCCGGCAGGCCGGTCAGGTCGACGCTGATCTGGTCCATGTTGATCTGCCCGCGCACCGGCGCCGGATCGAGATTCGCACCGACGCGCACCATGCTCTGATTGCTCAGCGACAGCGGATACCCGTCCGCATAGCCGACCGGCACGACGCCCAGGCGCGTCGGGCGATCGGTGACGAAGCGGCCGTGATACCCGACCGGGGCGTTCGCGCCGGTCTGCACGACATGCACGATATGGCTGGTCCATCGCACGACCGGCTTAAGCGCGAGCTTCTCATCAATGCGCGGCTCGCCGACGAGGTCTTCCACACCGTACCCGAGCATGCCCAGCCCGAGGCGCACCGTGTTCTTGTGGTATCGGCGATCGCGCATCGTCGCATACGTGTTGGCGAAATGGATCATCACCTCGCGGCCAATGTGGTCGGCGTGACGCTCGAGCACCGCGTCGAAGCGGGCGAGCTGTTCGTCGGTGAACGCCACATCGTCGTCGGCCGCGGCGGGGTGCGTAAAGATCCCCGCGAGCTTGATGTACCGGCGGCCGGCGAGCGAGGGAATGACGCGGTCGGCTTCGTCGGCGCTCATGCCGACGCGCCCCATGCCCGTATCGATCTCGATGTGAATCGGAATGGGGCAACCGAAGTGAAGCCCGATCGCTTCGATGCGGTCGAGCTGATCGGCACTGTGCACGGTCAGATGGAGCCGACCGGAAACGGTCGAGCGGTAGAGCACATCGGTGCGGTTGAGCTGATCGACGGGCATGAGCACCAGCAGCGGCGTGGTCAGCCCGGCGGCGGCGATCTGCGTGGCCTGCGCCATGTTGTACACCGCCAGCAGCTTGACGCCCCTGGCCGCCAGCCGCCGCGCGATCGGCACGGCGCCCAGCCCGTATCCATCCGCCTTCACCACGGCGCAGACCTTCACCGCCGGGCCGACGAGCCGCTGCCACGCGGCCATGTTTTCATCAAGGCGGCTCAGATCGACTTCGATACAGCTTGTGGGGGTCATGCTCCGGTCATCCTAACCCGAAGATTTTTGTCCTTGTCCAGCCCTGCGAGCCGACATACGATTAATAATAACGGTTGTCTCGGTCCCGCAAACACACATTTTTCAAAGGATTCGCGGGAAACGGGCAATTGGCGGTACGCAGATCACGTCAGAACTGACTTCTACCCATCAGTTTTCACGCCATCCGCGTAGGGCCTTTTGCCCTGCTCCCCAACATGACATGAGCAGTGATATCTTCAACGACGACATCAAGTTCGCCGATCTGGGTCTGCGCCAGGAAGTGATGCAGGGACTGGAAAAGTGCGGATTTGTCCACCCGACGCACATTCAGGCCGCCCTGATCCCCTACATCCTCTCCGGCAAGGACGTGCTGGGGCAGGCCAAGACCGGCTCAGGCAAGACGGCGACGTTCGGGCTGCCGATCCTGCACGCCGCCGACCCGGCGATTCCCTCGCAGGCGCTGATTCTCGCCCCGACGCGCGAGCTGGCCGTGCAGATCGTGCGCGAGCTCGAAAAGCTCGGCGAGTTCACGGAAATTCATTCCGTCCCCGTCGTCGGCGGCGAATCGTACGGCAAACAGATTCAGGCGATGCGCCGAGGCGCTCAGATCATCGTCGGCACGCCCGGCCGCGTCATGGACATGCACATGAAGGGCGAGCTGACGTTCGACAACCTCCGCTGGGTCGTGCTCGACGAAGTGGACCGCATGCTCGACATCGGCTTCCGCGAAGACATCCGCAAGATTCTCTCGAAGGTCAAGACCGATCATCAGACGATCTTCGTCTCCGCCACGATCGCCGGCGAAATCGAGCGGCTCGGCCGCCGGTACATGAAGAGCGACGCGGAGAAGATCACGACCGTCGCCGATTCGCTGACGGTGTCGCTGGTGACGCAGCATTACGTGCCGGTGCGGGCGTGGGACAAGCAGCGCATGATCGTGCATCTTCTGACGCACGAGGAAGCGGCGCTGACGGTCGTGTTCTGCCGGACGAAGCGCACGGTGTCGCGCGTGGCGAAGCTGCTTCAGACCAAGAATATCGACGCCTTCGAGATTCACGGCGACCTGCCGCAGGGCAAGCGCAACAAGATCATGGAGCGCCTCCGCAGCGGGAAGCTCGAAGTGCTCGTCGCCTCGGACCTGGCCAGCCGCGGCATCGACGTCGAAGGCATCACGCACATCATCAACTACGATCTGCCCGACGATCCGGAAGTGTACGTGCACCGCATCGGGCGCACCGCCCGCGCGGGCCGGACCGGCATCGCTTGGTCGTTCGTCACGCCCGATCAGGGTCAGCTTCTTTCGGAAATCGAAAAGCTTACGAACGTGCACATCCTTCCGCTTGAGTATGGCGACTTCACGCCGTCGGAGAAACCGGAGAACTGGACGGACGAGCCGCGCGGCGGATGGCGCGGGCCTGAGGCGCCGACCGTCAAGGAGCCGCCCAAGTCGCGCTACGAAGTGGAGATCGTCGACGCCGAGTCGGCCGATCCGAACCTGTTCCCCGGCGGAATCGTGCCCAAGAGCATGCCCCGCAAGAGCATCGGTTCGCGCTTCAAGACGCGCCGCGGCCGCTGATCGCCGCCCCTGTCCTTCACATGACGCTGACACGCCGCCGCAATGGGCTGCTATGATATGTGCATGAAATTCCTTCCGGCGACGATGTTGGCGTTGAGTCTGCTCACTTCGGCGGTTGTGGCGGATGACGCTGACCGCATCATTCGCGAACGATTCGGCACGCGTATCTCCCAGGCCGTCGGCACGGCGGACACCGCCGACGACGCCGCGCTGGCTGCGGACCTCTACAAGGCGGCGGCGGCCGAAACCGGCAATCCCGCCGTGGCGATCGCGTTATGCGACAAGGCGTGGACGATGGGTTCGCTCGATCCGGTCGGTTACGACGCGGCCTGCCAGGCGATGAACCACATCGCCGTCCTCTCGCCGGAGCGCGAGGCGGAGGCGCGGCAGAATGTCGTCGATCTGCGTCAGAAGCAGTACAACGCCGCACGCGGCTCCGACAAGCGCGACTGTGCCGAGGCGCTCATCAACGCCAATGTGGCGATGGGCGAAATGCAGGAGCAGTCCAACGATTACCTGCACGCCCTGCTCAGTTACCGCCGTGCCGGGGCCGTCGCTCTCGCCGTCCAGTCGCCGCGCGTCAAGATCATTCAGGCCGGCATCAACGCCGCCGCCAACCGCCAGCGCAAGTACAACGACCTGACCAAGCTCATCGAGCGCTACGAGAAGGACCCGGACAACCGTTCGCTCGCCACGCAGCTTGCCCGCGTCTATCTCTACGAAATGGACGATCCCCAGACGGCCGCGAAGTTTGCCGACAAATGCGATGACCCGACCATTGCCCAAAACGCAAAGCTGGCGCAGATGCCCGTCAAAACGCTCTCGCTCGAACAGTCGATGCAGCTTGGCGAATGGTACAGCGGGATCGCCATGCTCTCGGACCCGGCGATGCGCGGCGCCCTGCACCTGCGGGCCCATCGCTACTACACCGCCGCCTTCGACAAAGCCGACGCCAATGACAAGGTGAAGCGCCAGATCGTCGGCTCGCTGGACATCATCAATCTGTCCCTGCGCGAGGTCGGCATCGAGCCGCCCGCCACGCCGCAGCTCGCTGTCGCCGCTCCGCCCAAGCCCGTCGAAACCCAACCCACGAAGCCCGCCGAGCCCGCCATCGCCGAGCGGCCCAATCGCCCGTCGCGCCCCGTCACCGCCGCCGCCCCCGAACCCCCGCCCGCCAAATCCACCCGCGGCCGACCGACTTTCTTCGGCGTCCCGACCGATTGATCAAGTGCTGATGACCGATCGCCGCCAAGCCCCGGATCATGCGTCATCCCTATTTCCCGCGCGCATCGGCGCAACCCCTCCGCGCCGATTTCGACACGGCGACGCCCCCTCACGTTTTCCTCGATATCCCGCGAAAATCAGCGATTTTACGCCCTCCGCCGCGCGCACAGGCGCGCCCGTGCGCACGACCATGGAAGCGAACGACGCGCCCATGCGCGTCTCCACTGAACTTACATCCCCCCTGGCCGCGCCGGTGCGCGCTTTGGACATCCCCGTGCGCCAATGGCGAACGCCCTGTGCGCCGATTGACGCAAATCAACAGCCCTCACAAAAATTCACGTCGCGCCCCACCACGCCCGGATGGCCTTCACTCCTCACTCCCCGCTCCCCACTCCTCACATCCTTCAATGCGCCTCCGCCCCCAGCGGTCCCGCCAGTTCGCGCATGAAGTACAGCCGCCCCGCCATCGTCGGCATCCAGCTTGACGCGATCCAGCGCGACGGCCCGTACCCCAGCGTGACGCACAGACTCATCCCCTGCCACATCGCCCCGCGCTCCGGATACGCTCCGTCCGCACCGCCGATGCAATAGTCGGACTCAAGGAACAACCCCGGGCCGATCGTGTTGGCGAAACAGGGAATGAGCGTGAAGCGGCTGTTGAAGCTGTGCAATGCGTTCTGTTCGATCGTCAAGGGATGCAGCGGCTGACCGAGCCGGTGCGTCTGCTTTCTCCATGCCGCGTCGCTCTTGTACTCCCCGCCGATCTGCGGTTCCCAGAAAGCGACGTGACACGCCCGCCCGATCCCGTACACCGTCACCAGCTCCCCGCCGTCCTTGCGAATCGCCGCGATCTTCTTCGCATACGTCGGCAGATTCTTCCTCGTGGCGAAGTTCCGCTGCGACGGGGGCACCGTGTACTTGCCCAGCGGTCCGAACAGCGCCTCGCTCATCGCATGTTCAAATCCCCCCGGCTGATGGCCCGGCATCGTGTTCCCGTCCCGGTCCGACCATTCGTCCATGTTGAACGTCGTCACATGCGAACACTTCGTCTTGCTCGCACGCAGCCGCTTGACCACCTGCTTGTACATCCCCATCGGCCCGACCGGCAGAATCATCGCCATTCGGATCTTCTTCCGCTTCGCCCGCTCGATCCGATCGGCGATGGCGTCGCCCATCTTTTTGTCCATTTCCTGGACGCTTTCAACCGGTTTGGCCTTAAAGTCCTTGTGCCAGTGCCTGGCGCCCTTGAGCAGCTTGCCCGGCCCCATCGCGCAGCAGGCGTCGATCTTCTTCAGGTCCCACCCCTTCGGGTAAAACCCTTCGAGCAGCGAACCTTTGACCGTCGACATGAAATCGAGCTTCCGGGCCATGAGACCTCCATTGCGCTCAGCCGAATAATTCGGCGAGCAGATCGTTGCGGGGGTAAGCGTGGCCGCGATGCTGCACGAAGGCCTCGGCGGCGCGGACGCCGAGCTTTTCGCCGCGCATCGCATCGTGCCGCTTCATCGCGTCGATGTATTCGTCCATGCCGTGATGCGCGCGGAGCCATTCGCGCTGCGACGCATGGCACGCGAGCATGTCCGCCTTGCGGTCGGCCTGAGACGTAATATCGACCCACGTCGTCGGCTCTGCCCCCCGACCGTACGGATCGATGCCTTCCAACGGATCGCAGTAATACAGATGCGGCACGCACGACCCCGGCGCGACCGGCCGGGCTGACACGTTCGGCGCCCCATAAATAAAACTCGCCGCGCGCGTCAATAACGCCGTCATCTCATGGTCCATCATGTAGTCCGCCAGCGCGTGCGTGAACACCAGCGTCGGCGCGACCTGACGAAACAGCTCGATCATCTTCGCGAGCGTCGGCTTGTCGTACACGACCCGGCCGTCCAGTTCGTGAAGGCAGTGATACGTCGCTTTGATCATGGCGGCGGCGGTCCGCGCTTCGCCGGTGCGGATGCGCGAAATTTCGTCGGCGGTGTGCTGCGTCGTGCCGCAGTCGCCGGCCGTGCTGGTGGCGATGTGCACTTCCCAGCCGGCCTCGGCGAGGCGGATCAGCGTCCCGGCACAGAGAATCTCCGCATCGTCCGGATGGGCCAGCATCGCCATCGCTGTGCGTCGCAAATGAGTCGGCAATGGGCAACTCCCGAGCAAAAGTTGGTGCATCATACCGGTTTCACCCCCCGGCGGGGCAAGAATTTACGCTTGCGTAGCGTTTGAAAAATGTGGTATCATGGACGCCTCGCCTGTGGGCCACGCGGCCCGATTGTGGATCCCTTTTTTCAGCACGACATTGTGGAGAAAACAATGCTGAATCGCACCCATCTTCTTGCCGTCGCCTGCCTCGCCATCGTTTCCATGACGCGCCCCGGCTTCGCCGTCCCGCTGACGATCGCCAATCCGTCCTTCGAAAGCCCGCTGGCCTTCGACATCGGCGGGTTCTTCGTCAATCCCGACATCGATGACTGGACCGTGGTCGAGGACCCCGATGGTTTCGCCACCGGCGTCTTCGCCAATGTGCCTTCCGATCAGCCCGGATTCCTGTCCAATATGGACGGCGATCAGGCGGCGTTCATGGGCCTCGTCTCCGCGTTCTCGATCTCGCAGACGCTCGCCGACACGTATCAGGTCGGCTCGCAGTACAAATTGACGGCTGCGGTGGCGGTGAGTCTCTTTCAGCCCCCCGCCGCGGGCGCGAAGCTGAACATGACGCTCTTTTATCTGGACGGGATGGGCGCCGCGCAGGACATCGACACGCTGGCGATTGATCTGGATCAGCTTTCCAGCGCGATGTTCACGGATGAGATGCTCACGATCGACGTGCTGGCCGGCGATCCCTGGGCCGGTCGCGCCATCGGCATCCGCTTTCAGCCGGGCACGGACTCGGGGGGCAACCTCGATCTGGACAACGTGCGTCTGGACGTGACGAGCGTCCCCGAGCCGATCGGCGCGCTATCATTGGGCATCGGCGCCCTGGCGCTCCTCCGCCGTCGTTCGCATCGCGCCTGAGAGCGCGACGCCCCGGCGGCCCAACGGAACTTCTCATGCGTTTGACGAAGCTTCGCCATCCCGCCGCGTTCACCCTCGTCGAACTGCTCGTCGTGATGCTCATCATCGTCGTGCTGGTGGCGCTGAGCGTCCCCGCGCTCAGCGCCGCCCGTGCGACGTCCAAACAGACGATCTGCGCTTCGCAATTGCGGCAGGTCGGCATCGCCATCTATTCCTACGCCAACGACTACAAGGGCTCGATCCCCTTCGGCCCCAAAGCCCCCCCCGCCATCGCCTCCAACTTCTACCCCGCCACCGGCAACGTCACCAGTCTCGTCTCGCTGGGATACCCGGCCCTGGGGCAGCCGGTCGGGCTCGGCCTGCTCATCGAGTCGTATCTGGCGAATCAGCCCAAGGTCCTCTTCTGTCCCGACCCCGATTCGTATCTGGACACCGACAAGGAACTGCTCAAGGTCGGCGTGAGTCAGGCCCAGTGCAGCTACTACTATCGCCACGCCTCCGTGACCGCGCTGAGCGAGCCCAATCCCCCGCCCGTCTACCGCACGCGCCTTGGTTCACTGGGCGTTAATTCCAACGGGCTGCCGATTCGGGCGCTGGTGATGGATACGCAGTTCCTGTGCCACCCCGGCCTCGCCGCGTTCGGCATCACGCCGCGCACGCATCACAAGCAGGCCGCGGTGAGCATCCTGTTCGCCGATGCCCATGCGCAGGTCGTCTCCAATCTCGACAACGCCTTTACCGTCGATATCACCAATCAGCTTTACGCATCGTTCCAACTGATGCTCGACGCTTTCGAGCGCGCTGATGCGGTGCAGTAGAGGGGGTTGGGGGTTGGGGGTCGGGGGTTGGGGGTCGGGGGTCGGGGGTTGGGGGAAGCCGCTTGCGGCTTAGCACGCTTGGCATAATTTCATCGCCAGTTCCGCCACCGTCAGCGCTCCGTCGCCTCCGCCGTGTTGGATCAGCGCTTCGCGCATCCGCCGCCGTTTCGCCGCGTCGTGCATGAGCTGCGTCAACGGCTCGTAAAGCAGCTTCGCATTGGCCGCGGGGTCTTTCGTGTCGTCGAGCATGATCGCCCCGCCGGCTTCGACGAGCGGGCGGGCGTTGAGTTTCTGGTGCTGGTCCTTGTGATAGGGATACGGCAGGAAAATCGTCGGCGTCCCGTTGGCGGCGGCCTCGGCGACGCTGCCGGCGCCCGAGCGGCTGATGGCGATGCTCGCCCCGCCCCATGCCGCGCCCATCTGATGACAGAACGCCACGACCTTCGCATCGACGCCGTGCTCGCGGTACGCCCGCTCCACCGATTCCGTCCGCCCCTCGCCCGCCAGATGCAGCATCTGCCAGCCGTCCAGCGCGGCGCGGAAGTCGGCGCGCCCGACCAGTTCCGCCAGCGCGCCGTTGATCGACTCGGCCCCCTGGCTGGCGCCGGTGATGAGCAGCATGTCCTTCGCCGGGTTCATGCCCAGTTGCCGCCGCGCTTCGCCCGCGTCGCCGGGGCTCAGACTGCTTTTGCGCAGGGGCAGCCCGATGACGCGCTCGACCTTGATCGCATCGGTGGCGTACACGCTTAAGACATGATCACACTTGGGCGCGAGCCAGCGGTTGGCCTTACCCGGCACGGCGTCGAGATTCACCATCACGACCGGGATCCTCATCGCCCGCGCCGCCGCCACGACCGGCCCGCACACGAACCCGCCCATCGCCACCACCGCCCCCACGCCGCGCTCCGCGATCAGCCGTTTGGCCATCCGTTTCGACGCCATGTAACACCGCAGAAACGGCAGCACCTGCCCCGGGCGCGACGGCAGCGGTTTGCCCGGCAGCGGCGTGAATGCCACCGCCGCTTTCGTGAGAATCTGCGCATCGAGCGGGCGGTCGGAACAGGCGAAGTGCGCGGCCGCCGGCGCGGTCAGCCGCTCGGCCACGGCGATGCCCGGAAACAGATGCCCGCCCGTGCCGCCGCCGGCGAAGAGAATCGTCGTTCGTCCCTGAGTCATGATCGCCCGCCGTCCGTGTGATTCGTCCGCACATCCTATGTCGGTCGGATGCGGTGTTGTCATGCAGTCAGCCCTCCGGTCACCTCTCCCTCTGGGAGAGGTCGGCCCGAAGGGCCGGGTGAGGGTGCGCCCAATCACTGACTGCATCCGCAACGAAGCGCGCCCGACTTCGGGGCCACCCTCACCCCAGCCCTCTTCCGGCGGGAGAGGGAGTGTGGGATCAGCCCTCGGGCGTCATGGGCGCGTCGGTTTCCTTCCACAAGCCGTCGCGCAGGATGGCGAAGCCGACATGGGAGACGCAGCTATTGATGCGCTTCAGGTGCGTGAGCAGGTCGAGGTGGATGGCGCTGGTTTCGTGCGACTCCTTAAGCCCGGCGTTGAGGCGGGCGAAATGCCGGTCGCGGAGTTCCTGCGCGTAAACGTGGAGCCGCTGCTTGTGGCGGACGAGCTGCTCGGCGAGCTGGCGGTCGCGCGTGGTGAAGGCGGTCTCGGCGATCTGGATGTTCTCCATGACCTTGTTGAAAAAATCGTCGAGGTCCGCCATGCCCTCGCGGGAGAACTGCACGTTGAGCTGGATCTTCTTCTCGACCAGTTCGCAGAGGTTTTTGTCGGTGATGTCGCCGATCGTTTCCAGCTCCGCGACGTAGCGAAGCTGTCGCATCTGCTCGGCGGCCTCCTCGGGGTCGTTCTCCAGGCCGACGACGCGCGTCAGGTAGGTCTTGATGACTTCGTCGAGCATGTCCACGTTGTCATCGCGCCGCGAGACTGCCTTGACCAGCGCCGCGTCGTTGGCCTTCATCGCCGCCCACAGATCGCGCAGCATCCCGCGGACGATCTCGGACATGTGCATGATTTCCTGCCGGCTCTGGCCCAGCGCCAGCGCGACCGAGTCGACCGGGCCGACCGTGCTGATGTAGCGCGGCCCGAAGCGCGGGCGCTCCTCCTTGGGCGGGGCGGGCACCAGCTTCTCGACGAGCCGGCTGACCTGCTCCACCAGCGGCAGCCCGATCAGCGCGAGCACGAGGTTGAAAGCCGTGTGCGCATTGGCGACCTGCCGGACCATCGACCCGCCGATCGCCGCGATCGCCTGCGAAGCGGGATGCAATAGCGCCAGGACCACCACCGCCATCGCCACCTTGAGCCCGAGATTGCCCAGCCCCAGTCGGCGCGATTCGACCTGCGGCCAGCCGAGCATCAGCGTGGTCATGACGATGCCGACGTTCGCGCCGACGACCCACGCCACCGACACGTCCAGCGGGAGATTCAGCCCGTCGCCCGCCGCCAGGCCGATCATCAGGGCGATCGTCGCCGTGCTCGACTGAAGCAGCATGGCCGCGACGGCGCCGATGAAGGCGAGCAGGAACGGATAGTGGGCGGCGATGTCGAGGATCGTGCCCACGTCGCCGTGCGGATCGATCGTGCGCGTCGCGCCCTTGATGGTCAGGACGCCCATGAAGACGAAGCCCAGCGCGAGAATGACCTGCCCGATGCCGCGCGAGCGCGACTTGTGCGTGTACTGAAAGAGCACGACGCCGATGAGGATCAGGATCGGCGCCGCCTCGATGATGTTCAGCGCCATGAGCTGCACGGTCACGGTCAGTCCGATGTCGGCGCCGAGCAGGATGGCGAGCGTCTGCCGGGCGGACAGATGACCCGCCTGCACCGTCTGCACGGCCAGGACGCTCATCGTCGTCGACGACGGCGCGAGCACGGAGACGCCCAGCCCCGTGAAAAACGCACGGAGCCGGCTGTGCGCCAGGCGCTGCATGCCCGCGGCCAGACGATGACCGAAAAGCCGATCCAGCCCCTTGCGCAGATAGCGCACGCCGAAAAGAATCAGCGCCACCCCGCCCGCAATGGTCAGCAGGATCATCATGCCGCACGCCGTCGTCGTCTATTCGGGGATAAGATCATGTGGTAAAATCGGTACGTGTTAGCAAATCTCATGATAACACGAATGGAGGTCCCGCTGTGAAAAAGGTCGTCAAGATACTGCTCGGTCTGATCGTCGTCGTCATCGTGCTGGTCATCGCGGCGGTGGGGATCGCGGCGTGGAAGATGGACGCCATCGCCAAGCGCGGGCTCGAAGCCGGCGGAACCTACGCGCTGGGCGTCAACACCACCGTCGACTCCGTCTCGATCAGTCTGCTGAGCGGCACAGTCGGCGTGAAGGACATGGTCGTCGCCAATCCGACCGGGTTCAACAGCAAAGAGCTGATGGACTTCAAGGACTTCAGCATCGCGGTCGAGACCGGCTCGCTCTTCAAGGATGTCATCGTCGTGCCGTCGATCGAGTTGGACGATCTGACGATGAACATCGAGCAGGCCGGCGGGAAGACGAACGTGTCCGTCATCGCCGACAACCTCAAGAAGCTCGGGTCCGGTACGGCCGACGCCCCTCCGGCCGAAGGCGGATCGAGCAAGAAGGTCAAGGTCGGCTCGTTCATCCTCAAGAACATCACCGCCAACGTGCAGGTGCTGCCCATCGGCGGGCAGGCCTCGACGGTCAAGGTCGTCGTGCCCGAGCTGAAGCTCGACAACGTGTCGAGCGACGAGGGCGTGCCGATGGCGGAGGTGATCAAGCGTGTCTGGCCGGCGATTTTAGCGGCGATCGTGTCCAAGGCCGGCGGCCTGATTCCCGATGACCTGCTCAAGGATTTGCAGGGCGACGTGATGGGTCTGGCGCAGAACCTCGGCGGCGAAGCGGGCAAGCTCATGGGTCAGGTCGGCGGGCCGCTCGGCGATCAGCTCAAGGACCTGTCCGGCAAACTCGGCGGCGACGTCGGCAAGACCGTCAACGACACGCTCGGCAAAGTCCTCGGCGGCGACAAGAAGGAAGGCGACACCGGCGGCGCCACCAAGGCCGTCGACGACGCCACCAAGAAACTCGGCGAAGGCCTCGGCGGCCTGCTCGGCGGGGACAAGAAGAAGTGACCGCACCTCACCCCTGATTCGAGGAACAGGTCAAGCGTCACACTTCGATCTTCGTCCATGCGCCGTGAAGGAACCGCCCCGTGAAGATCAGGCCGCGGAAGATCAGTTCGGTGCTGAGCACGGCCCAGACGGCGGCGAGGCCCATGTTCAACTCAATCGCCACGAGCCACACCAGCGGCAGCCGCACCATGTACGTCGAGATGAAATTGAGCACCATCGTCGCCCGCGTGTCGCCCGCCCCGCGCAGAGCGCCCGAGAGAATCATCGACGTCGAGAAGCCGATCTGTCCCCAACCGGCCATGACCAACAGCGGCGGCACCGATGCGAGAAACGTCGGCTGATTCGTCACGATGCGGACGAACAGGGACGGGACGAGCATGAAGGCGATGCCGAAGACGACCATGATCGACGAGCCGTAGAGCCAGCAGGTCCACGCGGCGCGCTTCGCCATCGCCGGATCGCGCGCCCCCAGGTATTGCCCGACCATCGTCGCCGCCGCCATCGAGAATGCGAAGCCGGGCAGGAAGCTGAAGGCCTCGATGCGGATGGCGATATGGTGCGCGCCGATGAAGGCGTCGGAGCCCATGCGTCCGACCATGACCAGCACGAGCGCGTGCCCGAACCAGACGGCGCCGTTCTCGACGAGACTCGGCCCGCCGATGCGGATCAGGCGCCACATCATCTTCGGGTGCCATCCGAGTCGATGGCGATGGAGCCGCACGCCGCCGCGGCCTAGGATGAGCAGCGCGATCATGAGCATCGCGCCGACGACCCATGCGATGACGGTGCCGAGGGCGATGCCGGTCAGGGCGTGTCCGCCGATCGGCGCGGGGGCGACGACGAGCAGGACGCTCATGCCGGTGTTGACGATGTTGACGATGACCATGACCCAGAACGGCGAGCGGAAGTCGCCCGCTCCGCGCAGGCACGAACTGCCGATGAAGAGCGTGGACATGCACGGCGCGGCCAGGGCGAGCAGACGCAGGTACTGCGCGGCGAAGTCGGCGCTCTCGCCTTCGAGCCCGAACGCCGGACCGACCCACGGCGCGGCGAAGTAAAAGAACACGCCGATCATCCCACCCCAGATCACGGCGAGAATGATCGACTGGCCGACGGCCGAGTTGGCGTCGCGGCGATGTCGCGCGCCGATGGCGCGGGCGATGACGGCGGTGGACCCGACGCCGACCGCGCCTTGAAGGAGGCCCATGAGCCAGGTCGCGAAGCTGGCGACGCCGATGCCGTTGGTGGACTCGACGGCATGCACCGGCAGATGACCGGCCAGGGCCGTATCGACGAAACCGACGAGCGAGCCCATCATCTGCTCGAGCATCGGCCACAGCGCCAGCACCCAGACCTGCCTGGGCAATGACAGATGCGTCGGCAACCCGGCGGGCGACCGCCGCGGCGGGCGAGGGAGGGAGATCGCGGGCGCGGTGATCATCTCCGGCGCGTCCGGGGCGGTGTTTTGCGAAGGTGGGCGGTTCATCCAGTACGGCGATTGTAGAACGCCCGATGATGCGGTACAAAGTGACCGCCGTTTCCCGCGAGGCCTTTTATCATGACCCAACGCACCGCGTATCTTGCCATCGACCTCGGCGCCGAATCCGGGCGCGCCATGCTCGGCATTCTCGAAGCCGGCAAACTCACGCTGCACGAGATGCACCGTTTCCTCCATCTGCCGCGCCGGCTGCCCAGCGGATTGCACTGGGATCTTCTGGGCCTGTGGGGCAATATCCTCGACGGCGTGCGGAAGTCGGTCGAGTACGCGCGCGACAATGACCTGAAGATCACGAGTCTGGGCGTCGATACGTGGGGCGTGGACTGCGCGTATGTGGCCAGGTCGGGGCAACTCCTGGGTCTGCCCTATTGCTATCGCGATCCGCGCAATGCGGCGGCGTTCGACAAGACGGTCAAACAATTCGGGCGCGAATACCTGTACGATCAGACGGGTATTCAGCTCATGTCGATCAACACGCTCTTTCAGGTGATCGCCCAGCACGATGCGGAGCCGGCCGTGCTCGATCACGCGGCGCACTTTCTGTTCATGCCCGATCTGCTGCACTACTTTTTCACCGGGCAGGCGGTCGTCGAATCGTCCGATGCGTCGACGAGCCAGATGCTCGATCCGCGCACGGGCGACTGGAACAAGGCGATGCTCGCGAAGCTGGGCTTGCCCACGCACATGCTGGGGCGGATCGTTCCGCCGGGGACGAAGATCGGCCCGATTCTGCCGCATATCGCCGAGGAAACGGGGGCGGACGCGGACATGGTCGTGATCACGCCGGGCACGCACGACACGGCCGCCGCCGTCGCCGCCGTGCCGGCGGACGCGGCGACGAACTGGGCGTATCTTTCGAGCGGGACGTGGTCATTGATGGGCGCGGAGCTGGACGAGCCGTGCCTGACCGATGCGGCGCGCGAGGCGCCGTTCACGCATGAAACCGGCGTCGACGGGAAGATCCGCTTCCTCAAGAACATCGCCGGCCTGTGGCTCGTGCAGGAGACGCGGCGGCACTACGAGAAGCAGGGCATCACGTACGACTACACGAAGCTGACGCAGCTCGCCGCCGAGGCCCCGCCGCTGCGCACGTTCATCGACACGGACAACCCGACGTTCGCCGCGCCGGGGCGCATGCCCGAGAAGATCGTCGAGTTCGCCAGGCGCACCGGGCAGCCGGCGCCGACGGACGTCGGGCAGATCGTGCGCTGTGCGCTGGAGTCATTGGCGCTGACGTACCGGCTCACGATGGACAAGCTCGAGGCGGTGCTCGGGCGGAAGTTCGACGTGATGCACATCGTCGGCGGCGGCGGGAAGAACGTATTGCTCAATCAGATGACCGCGGACGCGATGGGCAAAACCATCGTCGTCGGCCCCTACGAAGCGACGGCGGCGGGCAACCTGCTCATTCAGGCGATGGGCGCGGGGCACGTCAAGAACCTCGACCACATCCGCTCGATCATCCGCGAGAGTTTCAGCCCGCTGACTTTCGAGCCGCGTCAGACGGAGGCGTGGAACGAGGCGTATGCGCGGTTCAAGGGGATAGTGGGCAAATGAAATGCGTGAATCGTTGAAGGCGTCCCACGCCTCAAAGGCGCGGGCTTCTTTGCGCGCGATGCGGGTGCGATGCGGGGCAGCGTCAGTGGACGACGAAGCCGACGTGGTAGTTGTGGCACTTGAGGCAACTGTCGCCGGCGGCCTGGGGGGTGTGGCAGGTGACGCAGGTGGATTTCTCGACGGGCGTGAAGTTGGACTCGAAGGTCAGGGGGTCATGCTCGGCGAAGCTCGCCATGACGTTGGCGGAGGGGTTGATGGTATGGCACTTGACGCAGCTCTTGAGGTCCGGCTGAATGAGGTGCGGGCGGTGCGAGAAGCGCGTGAAGGTGCGGTCGGCCAGATCGCGCTTGAGCGGGAGCCAATGCACGGCGTAGGTGCCCGGGCCGGTGGCGTCGATGCTGTGACACTTGGCGCAGAGGCCGTCGGCCTTGGGGTCGGAGAGCTGATTGAACAGCGGCGCGACGGAGGCGAGGTCGGCGTTGGAGCCGGGGTCGGACACGACTTCGAGCCACCGCTTGAGGAACTCGTCGGCGTGTCCGGTCGGCTTGTAGCGGAGCGTGAAGGCGAAGTCGTCGCGATACCATCCGCCCGCCGCCACGCGCTCGACCGACGGGAGCGGCTCGGCCTTCTCGATCTTCGGCTCGGGCTTGGCGGACTTGGACGGCGACTTGCCGTCATCCCCGCCGAGCAGTCCCGCGTCATCGCCGCCGAGCAGACCGGCGTCGTCCTTCTTGGGCGCGGCTTTGGGTTTGGCGGCGGGCTTGGCGGGTTCGTCGCCGAAGAGCGAGGCGTCATCGGCGCACTGCGCTTCGATCCACTGCCGCATGCTCACGCCGGGCAGACCGCGCACGCCGGAGTTACCCGGCGAGCCGGGGGCGCCTTCGTAGGTGACGTAGCCGTACTTGGCGGGCTTGCGGGCGACGAGGTCGGCGATGCTGATGGTGGCGAGCTTTTCGAGGGTCGCCTTGGCGTCGGGGAGGATGAGCAGATGCGCGGCGGATCGGATGCCGGTGCGGATTTCCGCATTGGCGCCGAGTTCCATGCCGACGCGCGCGATGATCCACTGCTCCTCGGGCCCCTGTCGAATCTGCACGGTGCCTTCGATCGCCACAACGCGGACGAGCCCCGCCGGGGCGGCGGGCGGCTGCGGAGCCGGGGGCGGCTCGACGGGCTTGGGCTCCGGCGCCGGTTCGGGCTTGGGTTCGGGCTTGGGTTCGGGCGGCGGCTCGGGCTTGGGCATCGGCTTGGGCTCGGGCGCGGGCTCGGGTTTGGGCTGCGGCGGAACGGGTTTTGGTTCCGGCTTGGGCTCGGGCTTCGGTTCGGGCGTGGGCACGATGACCGGCTTGGGCATCGGCTTCTTGGGCTCGTCACCGCCGAGCAGACTCGCATCATCGCCGGGCTGCGTGGGCGGCTTGACCATGGGCTTCGTCGGCCCGGGCTTCTTGGGCTCGTCGCCGCCGAGCAGACTCGCGTCATCGCCCGGCTGCGTGGGCGGCTTGACCATGGGTTTGGTCGGCTCGGGCTTGGGCGTCGGCTTGGGTTCGGGTTTGGGCTCGGGCTTGGGCTGCGGCGGCGCGGGCTTGACCGGCTCGGGCTTGAGGGGGCCCGGCGGCATGAACTTGCCCGCCCGGTAGATCGGCACTTCCGTCAATAGATCGGGGAACCACTTGGACTGCGCCGCGGCGATCGCATCCACCGGCATCTGCGAGGTGAGCATCGCCACATCGGCCGGCTCGACCTTGCGATCCAGCGAAGCCGCGAGCCGCTCCTGCATCGCCTGCTGCCCGCGCGTCGTCAGATCAAAGAGCAGTCCCTTGACGGCCCACGCGATCCGCCCCACCGCTGCGAGCTGGTCGGGCGTGGCGCGGTCCAGTTCGTTGAGCATGAAATCATCGGGCAGCGAATGAATCGCCGCCGCGGTGTTTTCGTCCGTGCTCAGCAGGAGCCGCATGTACGGATTGAGCTTGCCCTTGATGTCGAGCGTCGCTTCGACGGGCCAGTGTCCGACATGCACGCCCTTCTTCTCGAGTACTTCGGTGTCGATGCCCGGAAGCTGAATCAGCGCGACGCCCTTGTCGAACGATGCCTTGATCTTGTCGCCGTGACAGGACGCACAGGCCGACTCGAAGTTCACGATGCGCATCGACTCGCTGCGGTTGTCGGGCTGATGGCAGACGGCGCAGGCGAAGTCGCGCTTTTCCTGCGGGAAGTATTTGGCCTGATGAGCGGTATGGTCGAATGCGATGTGCGTCCGCTGCTCGTAGGGCCAGTTGGAGAATTCAGGGTGATCGGTTCCGAAGGCGTGGAACGTCTTGGCGTGACAGGTCTGGCACTGCTGATTGGTCAGGGCCTTGAGGTCGAAGTTCTTGCCGTGGTGCTCGCGGTGACAGGTCGCGCAGGCGACGGCGTGCGGGTCCTTGTCGCCGAGCTGCTCGAGTTTTTCGGGGGCAAGACTGTGCGGGAACGTCGCGTAGGGTCCGAGGCCGGGGCTTGTCGAGTGGCAGACGAGGCAGAGGTTGGACTGCTTGGGCGCGGCGGGGTCGGGCAGGACGGCGTCCTTGAGGACGGCGAGCGGCCCGCTGACGCCTGCGGCGTGACAGGCGGCGCAGGAAGTGGCGCTGGCGACATGCGTCGCCTTCGCGTCCTGCACATTGCGGGCGCCTTCGAGAATCTGAGCGTGGTGAATCGTCAGTTCGCCGGGGGTCATCACGCGCGTGCGCCACGGACCGGCGCCGAGCAGAATCAGAAGACCCAACACCAGCGCGGTCGTGCAGAACGTGAACAACGCCCGCTTGGACCGCAGCGATCGCACCGGGCGGCAAGGCGGCACGGGGTTGCAACACGTGCCGTCGGGATTAGGCCCCTTCTCGCAGGCCCCCCCCTGCTGGCGCGAACGGGCGCAGAGCCACCGGTCGCCCTTGCGCAGCGGCTTGCACTCGAACGTCGCCTGACAGCGGCCGTGACAATCGGGGCCGACCGCGCAGGGATTGCCTTCCTCGGCGTGCCCGCAGATCCACGCCTGATTCGGCCGCTCGTAGGAGCTGCGATCGTGCTCGAATTGCTGAAGTCGATGGTTCACAGCGCCGCCCCCGAAAATGCGTACGTCAACACCGCATGCGCCACCGCCAGCAGCACCAGCGCGTAGGTGAACCCGATATGCGCGAACAGCCAGCACTTGAGCGTGAGCTGAAGAGCGTAGTGGTAATCCAGGTCGTCCTTCGTCGCCACGAGCGTCGCCAGGTCGCCGGCGATCGGCCGCTCCGTGTCGGACAGGTAGCGGTCAAGGTCCGTCAGCTCCGTCAGCAGCTTGTGCCGCGGACCGCTGGACTGGAACAGGTGATGCCAGTAATTGCGCGGCTTCTCGAAAAACAGCGAAAGGCGCTGCGAGTAATAGTCCGCGAGCGTCGTGGTGTCCGACGACGCGACGGCCTGAAGCACAAGCTGCCGCGCCTCGTCACCGAGGCGCTTTCGGAATCCGGGGATGCGCTCGAAGATGAACTCCTCATTGCGGACGGTCAGCCGGGCGGGAATCGTGCGCGTCAGGAACAGGCCGAACACGCCGCTGGCGGCGACGAAGATGAAAATGACCGCCAGCACGCCTTCGAGGTATCCATTGGGCGTCTGGATCGAGCCGTCGAGTTTGACGAAGGCGTGCAGCGCGAAGACGACGATGGCGGTCAGGCCGACGTAGATATGCCACTGAAGCCATTTCGCGGAGGCGCCCAGCGGGATGAACGGCAGTTTTTTGCGGAGGTTGTAGCCGGCCAGGAACAGGACCATGAGGATCAGCACCCATCCGGTGACGTACGCCGAGTGCATCAGCCGTGCATTCAGCGCCCAGACGCCGACCACAACGGCTGCCGCGATGACGGCCGTGATGATCAGGTTGCGAGTTCGCCGGGTGCGGAAGTAGGCCATTACCGATTCAACCACCATGCCAGGGATTCAACGTCGTTCATGTCCACGCGTTTCAGCGCATCGTGCGGGCAGGCGCGCTGGCACGCCGGTCCGCCGAGCTGGTCGACGCACAGGTCGCACTTGGTGGCTTTATTGATGGGCGTATTGGTCGCTTCGTCAAGAATGAAGCGGCCGCGCGTATCGCGCACTTCGACCATGCGGATATTGCTGTACGGACAACTGTTGGCGCAGGTCGCGCAGCCGATGCAGGTCTGATCGTTGATGACGACGTCGCCGGTCGTCGGCTCGCGGTGAATCGCGCCGGTCGGGCAGCCGATCATGCACACCGGGTCGGCGCAGTGCATGCACGCGTTGGCGACCATGTGGTGGCCGTAGATCGTGCCGTGCCGGGTGAAGCGCGGGTTGTTGTCGTGCGCCGCGGCGCACGCCCGGACGCAGTCGTCGCAGCGCGTGCATCGGTTGACGTCGATCATCATCGTCGCCGTGCCGTTGATGATGCGGTTTTCGACGAGGAATTCGATCATGCCCGTGTCGATGCGGTCGGGCGTCGTCGCCACGGGTTTCTCGGCTTCGAGCTCGGGCTTGATGAGCGGCGGCATGTACTTGTCCGGCAGCGACGGGAGAATGTATTTCTCCACGACCGGCGCGGGAATGCGGAGGATATCGACGTAGCCGATCGCGCGGAGCGTGTTGCGAAGCGGCATGGTGGCGTCTTCGCTGGAGCGCCAGTTGTGCGCGATGGCGTCAAGCCCGTAGACCTGCCCCTTGCCCAGGTAACTGATCGTGCGATGCCCGTTGCCGTAGCGCCGGCTCAGGCGGGCGAAGCCCGAGCGGATGAGGATCAGGCCGTTAGGGTAATGCCCTTCCTCCGCGATGATCGGTTCGACGGCGAGGCGCTGCTGGGCCGACTGGCCGCGCGCGGTCTTGAAGGCCGTCTGCCAGTCGAAGTTGCCGTAGGTCTCGAACTCCGTCGCGTCGGCGATGACGTCGATGTCCGCTTCGCTCAGATGCGCCAGGAGCGGCGTCTCGCGCAGATGCACGACGAGGCCGCGCTCGCGGTAGCGCTGATCGATGAACGCCCGCAGGGCGTCGGCCCGGCGGTGCAGGTCGCGCAGGCCCTGCCAGCGGATTTCAAGAAGCTCCGTCTTGCCCTGCGAGAACACGGTGGCGCTGCGCGGCGTGCGCGCCAGCGCCGCCAGCTCGCCGAACATCTCCCCCGCTTCGATGCGCAGCGTATTGAACTTGCCCAGCACGCCGGGCACGTCCTGAAGGAAGATGCGCGTCGCGCCCTTCTCGTCGCGCCGGGCGACATCGTCATCGCCTCCCCGCTTGTAGTTGCGCACCTCGGGTTTGTTGGGATTGGTCCAGAGCTGGGCGATCGCGCCCAAGAGCCCCGTCCGTTCGCGCTCGCGCCGGCCGAGCATCTTGTTGGGCAGATTCTCGAGCGTCACGCGCACCGCGCCGCTGAGAATCAAAAACGCGCTGGACCCGTAATCGCCTTCACGCACGATCAGGTCGCCGTCGTTGAACTTCACGAGGCGGGCGTCGTTCTTGAGGATGCCGTGCAGCGGGGTGGACGGGGGGAACTTCTCGGGATCGATGCTGGCGAACGGCTCGATCGACAGCAATCGATCCACATCCGCATCGGTCATGTCCGGATCGAACGGGACATCCCACCGCTGAGGGCGCTGTATGGCAATTGTCGCGTCAGGCATGCGCGTTCCGCTCCATCGTCCAACTCATGCGCAGCCGCGTCAGGGCGCCGGCGTGCCCTTGTAAGCATCGGGTTTGGGCAACCATTCGTCGATCGCCGCCAGCTTCGACCCGTCCGCATCGGCCGCGAACGCCTGGGCCGCCTCGCCGACCTTGTCCGCCGCGGCGGTCAGCTCCGCTTCGTTATTGAGCTTGAGCGAAGCGCCGAAGGCAGCGTCAATGGCGGCCTGGAAGTGCGCGTTGGGAACCTTCTCGTTGATTTCCTTGAGCAGATTGCGCATCGAGTTGGCGCGACGGGCCATCGTCTTGGCGTAGGTCCCGGCTTCGGTCGCCTTGGCGATGCCGCGCAGCGAGTATTCGACGTCGGTCATCACGCCGACGGCGTACATGACGCGCTTGTGCTCCTGCGATTCCTCGGCGTTGGTCGTTCCGCCGGTGCGGAGGTAGTTGTGCCTCACCATGCCCTGCGACCAGGACACCAGCTCGAACTCCGCCGAACCGGCCGTGTGACCGCCGGTGTCGACGAGCTTCTCATTGGGGACGGTGTGGCAGTTGTAGCAGTTCTGCGCGACGAGGTAGATGTTGTCGGGGCGGAGCATGCCGGCGGCGAGACTGTCCTTGATGCGCTGGGCCTTGTGCTCGGCTGTTTCGTCTTCCTTCTTGACGTTGGCGCCGCCGTAGTTGTTGTGAATCTTGATCCAATCCTTGGCCGGGCCGTGGCACGACTCGCAGGAGATGCCGGAGATGGGCGTGCCGCCGTCTTCGCCTTGGCGGGTGTAGTGGCACTGAATGCACACATCGCCGCGCTTGATGGAGCGGACGTCCATGGCCTCGGCGATCGTCTTGGCTTCGGGGCGGCGATGGAGCGTTTCCCAGGTCGCATAGTGCGGCGTGTGCTTCCACGCCTCCGCTTCCTTGGCGTGGCACTCGGTGCAGGCGTCGGACCCGACGACCTTCGAGGCGTCGAAGGTGATGCCCCCGCCCGCCGCCGGACCGCCGGCCTGCGCGATCGAAGCGCCGGCGAACAGGAGTGCGACGATGAAGGTGGCCTTGCCGAGTTTCCGCACGCAGTGATTGACCATGAGAGACTCCTTAACGATGATCCGATTCACGATTCGATTCTTCCTCAGGCGTCCAGCGACACCGGCCCGTCGGGCATGCCGATGCACGCCAGACACGAGCCGGCCTCGACCTCGACGCCGGTGTCCTTGGGGTATTTGACCTTGCCGCTCTTGATCGCCGTGATGCACGTGCCGCAGTTGCCGGCCCGGCAGCCCGAGTCGATCATGATCCCGTTCGCCTCCGCCAGCTCCAGCAGGTTGCCGACCTTCCCGTCCCACTTGAGCTTCTTGTCCGACTTGGCGAACGTGACTTCGATCACTTCGCCCGTCGGCGCCGCCGTCGTTTCCGCCGGAGCCGCCGCCTTGACTTTCTTCACGCTCGCCGGACCGAACGCCTCAAAGTGAATGTCCGCCTCGGGCACGCCCCAGTCTTCCAGACCCTTGACGATCGACTCCATGAACGGCCCCGGACCGCACAGGTAGTAGTGGTAATTGTTCGACGGCAGCACCTTCTTGAACAGGTCCGCGCTGACGCGGCAGCCGTGGTGATAATCCTTGCCTTCGACATCCTTCTTGCCCGGATCGGAGTAACAGATGTGCAGTCGCAGGTTGTCATGCTCGGCCGCGATGGCTTCGAGGTGCTCCTTGAACGGATGATCCTCCCGGCCGCGCACACCCAGGAAGAACCACACTTCGCGCTGCGACTTGCAGGCGACGATGCCGTTGAGCATGCTCAAGACGGGCGTGATGCCGATGCCGCCGCCGATGAGCACGACGGGGTGATCGGTCGCCATATCCAGATAGAACGCCCCGTGCGGCGCTTTGACGTCGAGAATGTCGCCTTCCTTGACGACCTCGTTGAAAAACGTGCTGGAGCGCCCCGAGGGCAGGTCCGGCTTGTCGCGCGGCGGGGGAACCTTCTTGACCGTCACCCGGTAGTAATCCTCGCGCGGGCCGTCCGAAAGCGAATAGCACCGCGTCACCGCCTTGGGCTGCCCCGGAATCGCAAGCTGAAACGTCAGGTACTGCCCCGGGTGAAACGAAGGAAGGTTGCGATTGTCATGCGGCTTGAGGTAGATCGAAGCCGTGTCGCGGGCTTCGATGACTTTCTTCATCACCTCGAACTTTCGCCAGCCCTCCCATGCCTTCTCCGCCTCGCTGCTCTGAACGCGCTTGCGGCGGGCCGCGTCGATCTGACGACGCATCAACTCAAGCTGAAGCTGCCGCGATTTGGCTTCGTAGACGATCCGACGCAGCGACGTCCATGTCAGAAGGACAAGCTGGAGCAGCACGCCTGCGCAAATGAGTCCGCCAATGATCAGTCCGGTGCGTTCGAACAACGAGTCACTCCCTGACCTGGGCTGCTTCACGACGCCACATCACGCTGAACAAATCCATGGTCCAGCACACTACGGTCGGTATTGTCTCAATTTCGTTACGCAATGTCCAGTCGTATCGGTCAAATTGTCGGGGCGGTTTGATTCATAGATGCTTAACTGCTCCAATGATGCGATGAAGATTCAATACGCACTGCCGCTCGTGCTGGTTCTCGCCGCCGCCGCCTGCGCGCTGGAGCCGATCCCGCCCATCACGCGTATCCTGCCCCCGCCGGGCATCCAGCTTCCCGCCCCCGAGCGCGACGCCCTCGCCGCCGACCTCGCCAAGACGGAGGCCCGGCTCAAGGGCATGGACGAGCCCGACGTCGAAATCTTCACCAAGGCCGTCCGCCTCGCCCTGATTTGCGATGAGTTCTACAGCCCCAAGGACATCGCCAAGGCACAGCAATGCCTGACGATGGCCAACGAACGCCTCGACGCCCTCGCCAAGGGCCAGCGCCCATGGGAAACCCAGCGCGGGTTCGTCGTCCGGGGCTACCGCAGCAACATCGACGGCTCCGCCCAACCCTATGGCCTGGAAATCCCCGAAACCCTCGACCTCGCCAAGCCCGTCCCGCTCTACGTCTGGCTCCACGGCCGGGGCGACAAGAACACCGACATCTACTTCATCAATGACCGCCTCCACAGCCACGCCCCCATCAGCCCCTACACCCAGCAGGGCATCATCGTCCATCCCTTCGGCCGCCAGTGCGTCGGCTACAAGTCCGCCGGCGAAATCGATGTCCTCGACGCCATCAAGTCAGTCGAGTCCCGCTACAAGATCGACGAGAACCGCGTCGCCCTGACCGGCTTCTCCATGGGCGGCGCCGGCGCCTGGCATCTCGGCGCTCACTACGCCGACCACTTCTGCGTCGTCCATGCCGGGGCGGGATTCGTCGATGTGCAGCGCTATCAGAACGTCGACCCCGCCACCGTCCCGCCCTACGAAGTCAAACTCTGGGGCATGTACGACGTGCCCGACTACGTCCGCAATCTCTTCAACGTCCCCACCATCGCCTACTCCGGCGAGATCGACAAGCAGAAGGCGTCGGCCGACATCATGGAGGAGGCGTTCAAAGCTGAAGGCCACACGCTACCGCGCGTCATCGGTCCGAAGATGGGGCATAAGTACGCCCCGGAGTCGCTCAAGGAAGTGATGGCGTTTGTGAATGAAGCGGTGAAGAAAGGCCGCGATTTGCATCCAGGCGAGGTGCATTTGCAGACGCGCACGCTGCGGTATGACTCGATGCGTCCGTTCAGTCTGTATCTGCTTCAATCCCATTGGGACGATGCGCGGCTCGACGCCATACGCGATGCGTCTGGCGTTTGGAAGGTGACCACGAAGAATATTCGATCGTTCTATGTGCCTGTTGAGAAGCCCGGCCCCTTACACGTCGTCATAGATGGTCAAACCCTGCAAGGCCAGGAATTCAATACTGACCCGAATGATCTTCAGATTTCCGGCATTCGCGCGGCGAAGATCAACGGCAGTTGGACCTTCGACGACGTATTCGTTCCCACCAAAGAACAATTGGTCCTCGGTAGCTCCCGACTGAAGTTCCCGCTTCAAAAAGCACCCGGCCTCCAAGGCCCCATTGACGACGCCTTCATGGCCCCCTTCCTCGTCGTCGCGCCTTCGGGTTCCTCCGGCGATGCGCGTTTCGATCAGTGGGCGAGCTTCGAGCTTGACCATCTCAAAACGCGCTGGCAGGCCCTGTTCCGTGGTGACCTGCGCATCAAGATGGACACCGACGTCACCGATGACGACATTCAGAAGTATCACCTCGTCGCGTTCGGCGATGAAAAGTCCAACAAGCTCATCGCCCGCCTCGCGGACAAACTGCCGATGAAGCCGCGCGACGGCGAGCATGTGAACCTGCTCATCTATCCCAACCCGCTGAATGCTGAAAAATACATCGTCCTCAACTCCGGTCCGACGTTCCGCGAGGCCCACGACCGCACCAACTCCCTTCAAAACCCCAAGCTCGGCGACTGGGCGGTGATCGATATCACGACACCCCCCAACGCCGAAACGCCTGGCAAAGTCCTCGAAGCCGGTTTCTTCGACGAGCAGTGGCAGCCCACAAAATGAAGCGGCTCGATCCCCTCTCCCTCCGGGAGAGGGTTAGGGTGAGGGTGCGCTCAGCCACCGACAGCGCCCGCTCATGATTTTTTATCCGTCAACGATTCTTGGGGAATCGGATCGCGCACGACTGATGCGCCCCCTCACCCCGGCCCTCTCCCGGAGGGAGAGGGGGTGCGATCATCTACATTTGAATACCCGCGGCGCGAGCGATCGTTTCGGCGACTGCGTCAGGAGATTGAAGCAACTCGTCGACCGTGAAGCGAATCACTCGATAACTTTCTCGCTCGATGAAGGCGGTGCGTTGATCGTCTTGCTCGCCGCAGCCCGTGTGGCTCTCGCCATCAAGTTCAACGACCAACCGGGCGCTCTCGCAGAAGAAGTCGGCTACGTACGGCCCGATCGGGTGCTGACGCCTGAATTTCAATCCCGCGACTCGGCGATCGCGCAACATGCCCCACAGAACGCGCTCCGGTATGGATGATCGGTCTCGCAAGGTCCGCGCCCGATCAAGCCGCATCGGATGCATCTTTGATTTACGCGGCGGCGTTTCATCCGGCGTCATGTCACAAAGTGTATCGCATCCCCTCTCCCTCCGGGAGAGGGTTAGGGTGAGGGTGCGCCCAGCTACCGACAGCGCCCGCTCCTGATTTTTATCCGTCAACGATTCTTGAGGAATCGGAACGCGCACGACTGATGCGCACCCTCACCCCGGCCCTCTCCCGGAGGGAGAGGGGGTGCGGGCAACGAAGGCGCGAATCGTGCTGCCAGTTGATCTAACCACGACAATCCACGAAGATCACTTCGTTAAGAGGCACGCGCCGACTGATGCGCCCCCTCACCCCAGCCCTCTCCCGGAGGGAGAGGGAGTCAGAAAAAATTCCTTAGAGGAGTACCCGCCAATGCAACGTCTGTTCACACTTATTCTGCTGCTTACCGTTTCGCTGTCCGCTCGCGCGGCTGATCCGACTTATGCGCCGGTCAAGGCGGAGTTGTTCCACGCGCGCGACGGGCTGGCGCATGTCAAGGCCAAGCTCGAAGCGGGGCGGACGGTGCGCATCGCCTACCTCGGCGGGTCGATCACGGCGATGAACGGATGGCGCAACAAGACGACCGACTGGTTCGCCAAGCAGTATCCGAAGGCGAAGATCGAGGAGATTCACGCGGCGATCGGCGGCACGGGGTCGGACCTGGGCGTGTTCCGGCTTGAGCATGATGTGCTCGATCACAAGCCCGACCTGCTTTTCGTCGAGTTCGCGGTCAACGACGGCGGCGCGGCCCCGGAACAGATATGGAAGGCGATGGAGGGCATTGTCCGCCAGACGTGGCGTGCCAATCCCGACATCGACATCTGCTACACCTACACGATTCACGAGGGCATGCTCGGCGATCTGAAACAGGGCCTGTGCCCCCGGTCGACGTCGGCAATGGAGATGCTCGCGGATCACTACGGGATTCCCTCGATCAACTTCGAGGTGCGCGTCGCGCAGCTCTTTGAAGCGGGCAAGCTCATCATGAAACCCCCGGCTCAAGGCGATGCGCCGGCGGGCGTCATCGTCTTTTCCAAGGAAGGCGTGCATCCTTTTGATGCGGGTCATGAGGTGTATCTACAGGTGATCGACGAGACGATGCCGCAGGTGCTCGCGGCTTCGAAGAGCGTCGATCACGCCGCCCAGCTCGCCGGCGTTCCTTTCATCGAAGGCAACTACGAGAACGCCAAGATCGAACCCGTGACCGAGTCGATGCTCAGCGGGCACTGGACGAAGCTGCCGACGGACAAGGGGCTCGGCAAGATATTCAGCGGACGCATGGGCGATATCTGGGAAGCGGACACGCCCGGCGACAAGATCAGCTTCGACTTCAAGGGTTCGTACGCCGCCCTGTACGACCTGCTCGGCCCCGATGGCGGTCAGGTCACCATCACCGTCGACGGCCAGTCGCGCGGCCCCGTCGCCCGCTTCGATCACTACTGCACCTATCACCGCATCGCCACACTCCGACTCGCCGATGGGCTCGACCCCAATCAGGTGCATCACGTCACCGTCGAAATCGCCCCCGGTCAGCCCGACCGCTCCTCCGTCACCGACAAGGAAAAAGACAAGCCCGGCTTCGACCCCAAGCGTTATGACGGCACGCGCATCCGCATCGGCGGCGTCATGCTCATCGGCGATCTGGCCCACTGACCGACCCACCCGCAACTAGGACACACATCATGTTGCATCAACGCATATGCCTCGCGATCGTGATCGTCATCGGCCTCGTTCACGCCTCGCCCGACGCCCGCGCGGCCGAGGACGGCAACGGCAGTTTCGTCATCGGCCCCGAGTATCACGTCGATCCCGATTTGACGGACCGCGGCAACCCCAAGGGCAAATCGTTCGAGTTCGCCATGAAACTTGCGGACAGCAAGATTTTTCCCGGCACGGATACGACGCTTGATCCGAAGAAGCCGGTGCGCACGGAGCGGAAGATTTTCGTGTACGTTCCCGCGGCGTACAAGGATGGCGAGAAGGCGCCGATTCTGGTGACGCTCGACGGGCCGAGCCATCTGGACCTGGTGCGCAACGCGCTGGACAATCTGACGATCTCCAAGGACCCCGATCGCCGACTGCCCGCCTTCATCGCCATCGCCGTCGAAAACGGCGGTAACGACTCCAAGGGCAGCGAGCGCGGCCTGGAATATGACACGATGTCCGACCGCTTCGCGCGCTTCATCAATGACGAAGTGCTGCCGGCCGTCGTGAACAATGCGGACATCAAGGCGGCGTATCCGCACATCGCGCTGACGGACGACCCGTGGGGCAAGGCGGTGATGGGATGCAGTTCCGGCGGCGCGGCGGCGCTGACGATGGGCTGGTTCCGCCCCGATCTGTTCCGCCGCCTGATCTGCTACTCGGGCACGTTCGTCGATCAGCAGGATGACGATGCGCCGGAGGAGGCGAAGTATCCGCTGGGGGCGTGGGAATATCACTCGGGCATGAAGCTGATCGAGACCAGCGAGAAAAAGCCGCTGCGGATTTTCACGCATGTGTCGGAGAACGATCTGCGCAACAAGGACCCGGAGGAGACGAATCACAATTGGGTCATGGCCGGCCAGCGCACGGCCGCGGCGCTGGAAGCAAAGGGGTACGACCACCGCTTCGTGTTCAGCAAGGCGACGGGGCACTGCGACGGCAAGGTGTTCAAACAGACGCTGGCGGACACGCTGGTCTGGATCTGGCACGGATATCCGACGGAGTAGGTACATATGAAACAAATTCATTGATCGACGAGCCGCGACCGTGAGGGAGCGGTCGAAGCACGTACCAAAGGCGAAGCCCTGACCGCTCCCTGACGGTCGCGGCTCGTTAAATGCAGCTTCGCATATACTTTCAAATCGGCGACGGTGCTATCGCTGGCCGGTGGCTTGTTTGATCTTCTCGACCGTCTCGAGCATGAGCTTTTTGATCTGCGGGTCCTGCTCGCGGGCGATGACGCGTTTGAAGTGCGGCAAGGCCGGAGCGGCTTCGGCGGCATGTTCGCCGAGTTCGACCACGGCGGAGATGCGCTCGTTGGAATCGTCGGAATAGAGCGACTGAATGAGCTTGGCAAGCTGCTGCTGCGAAAGCGGCGCTTCGGCGGCGCGGGCGGCGAGGGGCAGGAACAGCAGCATGGCGGCGAGAAGCGTGAGGCGAATGGGCATGTTCGATTCTATGCCCGCGTTTTGCCGGTCCGCCGTCGCGGCATAAACTGACGGCCTATGACCACACCAACCAACTTCATGCAGGTACCCGACGCCCGGGGCCGCTTCGGTGACTTCGGCGGGGTGTATGTGCCCGAAACGCTCATGGCGGCCCTGACCGAGTTGACCGCCGAGTACGCCAAGGCAAAGGCCGACCCGGCTTTTGCGGCGGAGTTGGAGCGATTGTTCACGCATTACGTGGGCCGGCCCACGCCGCTGTATCACGCCCGGCGACTGAGCCAGCACGTCGGCGGCGCGCAGATTTACCTGAAGCGCGAAGACCTCGCTCACACCGGCGCCCACAAGATCAACAACACGCTCGGTCAGGCGCTGCTGACCGTCCGCATGGGCAAGAAGCGCGTCATCGCCGAGACGGGCGCGGGGCAGCACGGCGTGGCGACGGCGACGGCGGCGGCGCTGCTGGGCCTCGATTGCGAAGTCTACATGGGCTCGGAGGACATGCGCCGTCAGCGACCCAACGTCATCCGCATGCAGCTCCTCGGCGCGCGCTGCGTGCCGGTCGAGTCGGGCTCGCGCACGCTCAAGGATGCGACCAATGAAGCGATGCGCGACTGGATGGGCAGTGTCGAGCACACGCATTACATCATCGGCTCCGTCGTCGGGCCGCATCCGTTCCCCATGATGGTCCGCGATTTTCAGTCGGTCATCGGGCGCGAGGCGCGGGCTCAGGCGATGGAGCAGATCGGCCGACTGCCCGATGCGATCGTCGCCTGCGTCGGCGGCGGGTCCAACGCGGCGGGCATCTTCTATCCGTTCATCGAAGACAAGGGCGTCAAACTGTTCGGCGTCGAAGCGGGCGGGACCTCTAGCGAGCCGGGCAAACATGCCGCCCCGCTCGGATTCGGCTCGCCGGGCGTGCTGCACGGCTCGCTCAGCTACGTGCTTCAGGACGCGGACGGTCAGACGGCGGACGTTCATTCGATCTCGGCGGGCCTGGATTACCCGGGTGTCGGGCCGGAGCATTCGTATTGGAAGGACACGGGCCGGGTGTCATATGCCCAGGCGACGGACGGCGAAGCGCTGGAGGCGTTCAAGACGCTGTGCCGATTCGAGGGGATCATTCCCGCGCTCGAAAGTTCGCATGCGGTGCATCACGGGCTGCGACTGGCGCGGGCGATGCCGGCGGATCGTATTGTCGTGATCAATCTGTCGGGGCGCGGGGACAAGGATATTGATGAGGTGATTCGGTTGTTGGGCAAGTGAGCGGCGGCGCGAAGAAGGGAAGCGCGGGGCGATACCCCGCCGCTAAACGGGGGGCGACGCGCTGATGTTCAGGGGGAGCGCTTCGTTGGTGGACCCGGTGCGGTAGCCGGCGAGGTCGAGGGTCACATACAGATAGCCCGCCGCCTTGAGGCGATCGACGACTTTCTCGCGCGTGCCCGAAGCGATGAAGCGCGGCAACTGATCGAGCGGGACTTCGATGCGCGCGACGGTTTCGTGATGACGCACGCGGACCCCCGTGAATCCCAACTTGTGCAATTCCAACTCCGCCCGTTCGACCATGGCAAGACGCTCGGGCGTGACGGGCGTGCCATAGGGAATGCGACTGGCCAGGCACGCCGCGGCGGGTTTGTCGGCGTTGGGCAGGCCCATGCACTCCGCCAGCACGCGGATGTCCCGCTTCGTGAAACCCGCTTCGAGCAGCGGGCTGACGATCTGCGCTTCGCGCGCCGCTTCGAGCCCCGGCCGGTAATCGCCAAGGTCATCCGTGTTGGACCCGTTGGCGATGTACGCGATGTTCAGCGAAGCGGCCAGATGGTGCAGCGATTCGTACAGATGGCTCTTGCAATGGTAACAGCGGTCGGGCGCGTTGGCCTGATATGACGCGTCGGCCTGCTCGCCGGGGTTGATTTCGATAAGCTGAAGATCGAGTTCATGCGCCAGCCGCCGCGCCTCGTCCAGTTCGCTTCGCGGCAGGGAGGCCGAGTCGCCGATCGCCGCCGGGGCGTTGTCGCGCCCGAGGACGCGGCGGGCCATGACGGCCACGAGCGTCGAATCGACGCCTCCGCTGTAGGCGGTCAGCAGACGCCCGCGCGGTTCGATCACCGCGGCGAGCCGCGACTGAAGTTCAGTGACATGCTCCGTCATGCTCCATTGTAGGTCGCTCCGTAAAAAGAGCTGCCCGGCACTCATGGACGGACAGCCCCGAATCCCAAGCGGGCGGTCGCACTCTGATATGGACATCGGCATGCACGGACGGTGCGTGGTGCCATCAGACTGTCATACAGGATAAATACTCATACAATGGCATCACCATGAGCGACGCGATCAACGACATTCTCAAGGCGGTGGCGGCCGGGAAGCTGAACGTCGACGAAGCGCACGCACGACTGGACGCGCTGTCGCACGAGCCGCTGGGTTTCGCCACGCTCGATCATCATCGTCATCGCCGCTGCGGCGTGCCGGAGGTGATCTTCGCCGCCGGCAAGACGCCGCAGCAGGTCGTGAGCATCGCACAGTCGCTGACGACAAAATCGGGCTACGCGCTCATCACGCGCGCCGACGAACCCACGGCCGCGGCGCTTGAAGCGGCGTTTCATCAGATCGTGATCGGCTCGCGGCGTCGGACGATTCTCGTGGGGCTGCCGCCGGAATTGAAGGGCATCGCCGTGCCGATCATCACCGCCGGCACGAGCGACGAAGCCGTCGCCGAGGAAGCGGCGCTGACCTGCCGCGCGATGGGCCGGCCGGTGCATCGCATCAACGACGTCGGCGTCGCCGGGATCGGCCGGCTGGTCGCGCGGCTCGATGAAATCCGCGACGCCCCGGTCGTGATCTGCATCGCGGGGATGGAAGGCGCCCTGCCGAGCGTCGTCGGCGGATTCGTCAGCGTGCCGGTCATCGCCGTGCCGACGAGCGTCGGGTACGGCGCGGCGCTGGGCGGCGTGACGGCGCTGATGGGGATGCTCACCAGCTGCGCCGCCGGCGTGAGCGTCGTCAATATCGACAACGGATTCGGAGCCGGGTATATCGCCACCTTGATCGCCCGTCAGTCCAAGCCCCCCGAGGATGCCGCCTCATGAACGCACAAGCCGCCGTCGTTCCCAGCCCCGCGCCCGACCGCCCCGCCGACGCACACAAGGGCACGTTCGGCACCGTCGTCGTGATCGGCGGATCGCCGCTGATGATCGGCGCGCCCGCCATGACCGCCGCCGCGGCGCTGCGGACCGGCACGGGGCTCGTCAAGATCATGACGCACCCCAACGCCCTGCCGCACTGCCTGGTCATCGAGCCGGGCGCGACGGGCATCGCCGCGCCGCATCTGGATGATCCCAACGCGGTGCAGAAATCCTTCGAGCAGCTCAAGCCGCTGACCGTGCTCGCCGTCGGGCCGGGCATGCCCGAGAATCCCGTGTCGGAGCGCGGCATCGACATTCTGCTCAAGCACGAGTTCACCACTGTGCTCGACGCCGGCGGGCTCAACAATCTTTCGCGCATCGCCGATCGCGTGCACAAGCATCACTGCCCGCTGGTGCTCACGCCGCACCCCGGCGAGTTCGCCCGGCTCGCTCGCCCGGCGAACATCGAACTGGACCCGACCAAACCGAGCGAGCGGCCATATGCCGCCCGAGCGCTGGCGGAGTATTACCACGCGGTCGTCGTGCTCAAAGGTCATCAGACGGTCGTGACCGATGGCGCGCGGCAGTACGTCAATCAGACGGGCAATCCCGCGCTGGCGACCGCTGGCAGCGGCGATGTGCTCACGGGCATGATCGCTTCGCTGATCGCGCAGGGCATGGGGCTGTTCGAGGCGAGCGTGTTGGGCGTGTATCTGCACGGGCTCGCGGCGGATCTATGGGCGCAGGAACATGGCCCGGCGGGCATGACCGTGCGCGATCTTGTTTTGCTCATCCCGGCCGCGCTCAAACGCCATCGTGAACAGGCATGAAAGGAATTGAGAATTGCAAATTGCCCATTGAAAATTCGCAATTTGCAATTCTCAATGGGCAATTTGAAATTACCACCCCTGCAAAAGCCCGGTCTTTTCATCACCGCCGTCGACACCGACATCGGCAAGACCGTCATCACGTGCGCCATCGCCGCGTCGCTGCGCCGACGGGTCTCGAAGGTCGGCGTATGCAAGCCGATCGCCTCGGGCTGTCGGCACGAACGCGAGGGACTGGTCAGCGATGACGCCGAAGCGCTCGCCCACTTCGCCGACTGCCGCATGGCGCTGGACATCATCAACCCCGTGCGCTATCACGCCCCGCTCGCTCCTTCGACCGCCGCCCAGAAGACCGGGCATCCGGTGGATATGGCGATGATCGACCATGCGATGTGCCGGCTCGATGAAGCGCACGACGTGATGCTCGTCGAAGGCGTCGGCGGGCTGATGGTGCCGCTCGATGACGCCCATTCCGTCCTCGATCTGGCGAAGCGTTTCGACTATCCGGTCGTCGTGGTGACGCACACGAAACTCGGCACGCTCAATCACACCGCGCTGACCTGCGCCGCGATCCGTTCCGCCGGCCTGCGGCTCGCCGGGCTGGTGCTCAACCGCTATGACCCGGACACGACCGACGACGCCCAGATGACCAACCCCGCGCAGCTCGTGAAGCAGAACCGCACGACGATTCTCGCTACCGTGCCGGCGTGCGAAGACGTCGCGGCGGCAAACGGCGAAATTCCGGCGGCGATTCTCGAAGCCGTTGACATGAACGACTGGTTGGACATCGCGGCCCGTCCGCGTGTACGATGACGATTTTCCACGGCAGAAAGCGAGCGATATGCCCCGACGCGTTTACATCATCGACATGGCGCCCAATCAGTTGATCGAGGGCGTGTTCACCATGCAGAACTGCCAGCTTGGGCTGACCAAGAACGGCAAGCCGTATTTGAAATGTCTGCTTCAGGACCGATCCGGCCGCACGCCGGGGCGGATGTGGAGCGTGACCGAGGACTTCGTGCAGTCGCTGCCGACGGACGGGTTCGTCTTCATCGAAGGCCAGACGCAGGCGTTTCAGGGCGAGCTTCAGATCATCGTTCAGCATCTGCGCGTGGTGGAGCCCAAGCCGGAGGAACTGCTCGATCTGCTGCCGTCGACGACGAAGGATGTCGACGAGATGTTCGCGCATGTGGGCCGGCTCATCGATTCGATGAAGAGCGAGGCGCTCAAAGCGCTGGCGCGGACGTACCTCAATGACAAGCCGCTGATGGAGCGGTTTCGGCAGGCGCCGGCGGCGATGCAGCTTCATCATGCGTACCTCGGCGGGCTGCTCGAGCACACGCTGGCGTTGATGAAGCTCGCCGACGCGGTCATGCCGCTCTATCCCAAGCTCAATCGCGACATCGTGATGATGGGCCTGTTCCTGCACGATCTTGGCAAGTGCGACGAGCTGACCTGGCAGACGGGCTTCGCCTACAGCGATGACGGCCAGCTCGTCGGCCACATCGCCCGCGGACTGGTCTGGCTCAACGACAAAGTCGCCGCCACGCGCGCCGCCGGCGTCGAGCTTTCCCCCGAACTCGTCCGCGTCCTTGAGCACATCATCCTCTCGCACCACGGCGTCCCCGAATTCGGCGCCCTCAAAATCCCCGCCACGCCCGAAGCCATCATGGTCAGTCTGCTCGACAACGTCGACGCCAAAACGCAGATGGCCATCGACGCCGGTCGCGGCCCCGCCTCCAGGAGCGAAGAACTCGGCGGCGCGTTCACCGAAAAAGTCTGGGCTTTGGGCACGCGCATCTACCGGCCCGATCCGCTGGGCGACGTCACCGACGCCCCCGGCGCGTCCGCATCGCCGACGCCCCCGCAAAAATCCCCCGCAAAAAAGCCCTTTGACGGCCCGCCGCTCAAAGGCGGCATATGAAAATCTACACCAAACACGGCGACGACGGATCGACCGGACTCTTCGGCGGCAAGCGCGTTTTGAAGGATGACCTGCGTGTCGCCGCGTATGGCTCCGTCGATGAACTCAACAGCGCCTTGGGCCTCGCCCGATGCGCCTGCGATGCGTCGGAACTCGCCCGGCTCATCGACCGAATCCAGCCGCGGCTTTTCGATGTCGGCGCTAATCTGTGCACGCCGCCGGAAGCGATGAATGATCACATCCCGCGCGTCACCGAGGCGCAGGTCGAAGCGCTCGAAGCGGCGATCGATGATTTAACCAGTCACCTGCCGCCGATGAAACATTTCATTCTCCCCGGCGGATGCGAAGCGGCGGCCCGGCTCCATATTGCCCGAACCGCGTGCCGCCTCGCCGAGCGCCACATCGTCACCCTCGCGCAACATGAAACCGTCGACCCGGTGATCGTCCGCTACATGAATCGCCTCAGCGATCTGCTGTTTGTGATAGCCCGCCGGGCGAATCAACTCGCCGGCGTGGACGATGTGCCGTGGAAACCGCACGAGGGGTAGGCGCTACTTTCCTTCCGTCTCCGGTCGCGTCTGTGTGGGCTTGACGGATGTGACGACCTCGTGACCGGCCGACTTCCAGACTTCCAGTCCGCCGCGGAATTCGTAGACGTTGGAATAGCCCTTGGCCATCATCGACTTGGCCCCCGCCGTACCCAACGGGTCCGTCCATCCGCCTGCATAGACGACGATCTGTTTGGCCGACGCGAGCCGCTCGTCCTTGGCGCGGAGGTTCGGCAGGAAAATATTGATCGCGCCGGGCAGATGACCGGCGGCGTAGGCGTCGGCCTTCCGTACATCGATGATCACCACCTGCTCCTGCCCGATCAACGAAGCGACCTGCGACTCCGACAACCCGGCGACCGAATCGTCCGACACCTTGACCTTGTCGCAGCCGCCCAGCACGCCCGCCATCAACATGATCCAGACAAATCGGCGCATCATCGTCAAACCTCGTCGTTTTGCGGTGTTTTCCGCGGTGAATGCGGCATTGTGCCAGATTCGCGCCCGTTTCGCCACCCGTCCCGCCCGGCGACTTGCCACCGACCGGTCCATCTGTAAAATCACCGGCTTGATTGGCAATCTCCCAATACACATGAAAGGCCATCGCCATGAGTTTTGATATCGAACTGATCTACGGACGGCAGGTGCTCGACAGCCGCGGCAACCCGACCGTTGAAGTCGAATGTTACCTGACCGGCGGCGCGGTCGGCCGCGCGATCGTGCCCAGCGGCGCTTCG
Source organism: Planctomycetota bacterium (assembly GCA_016125255.1). NCBI lineage: Bacteria > Pseudomonadati > Planctomycetota > Planctomycetota bacterium. The sequence goes on from WGMD01000003.1 coordinate 86,472, forward strand.
ACCGGCGAACACGAAGCGTGCGAGCTGCGCGACGGCGGAAAGAAGTGGGTCGGCAAGGCCGTCGGCAAGGCCGTCAAGAACGTCAACACCCTCATCGCCCCCGAACTCGTCGGCATCGACGCCCGCGAGCAGGAAGCGATCGACAAGCTCATGATCGAGCTCGACGGCACGCCCAACAAGAAGAAGCTCGGCGCCAACGCCATCCTCGGCGTGTCGATGGCCGTCGCCCGCGCGGCGGCGGACGGCATGGGCCTGCCCCTCTACCGTTACCTGGGCGGGACCGGCGCGAAGGTGCTGCCCGTGCCGATGATGAACATCTTGAACGGCGGCAAGCACGCCGACAACAACGTCGACTTCCAGGAATTCATGATTCAGCCCTGGGGCTTCGACAACTTCGAGGAAGCCCTCCGCTGCGGCGTGGAGATCTATCACACACTCAAGGGCGTGCTGCACGATCGCGACATGTCCACGGCCGTCGGCGACGAAGGCGGCTTCGCCCCCAACCTCAAGGACAACGAGGACGCCCTGAAGGTCATCGCCGAAGCCGTCGAGAAGGCCGGGTATGACTTCGGCAAGCAGGTCTTCGTCGCACTCGACCCGGCGACGAGCGAAATGTGGGACAAGGAAAAGAAGGGCTACAAGTTCTTCAAGTCCAACCCCAAGAAGATCGTCTCCAGCGCCGAGATGGTCGACTACTGGGCCGAGTGGTGCAGCAAGTATCCGATCCGCTCGCTCGAAGACGGGCTCGCCGAGAACGACTGGGACGGCTGGAAGCTGCTCACCGACAAGCTCGGCGGCAAAGTCCAGCTCGTCGGCGACGACCTGTTCGTCACCAATGCCAAGTTCCTCAAGAAGGGCATCGACACGAAGACCGCCAATTCGATCCTCGTGAAGGTCAACCAGATCGGCACGCTCTCCGAGACGTTCGACGCCGTGAACCTGGCGATGCGCAACGGCTACTCCGCCGTGCTCAGCCACCGCTCCGGTGAATCGGAGGATGCGACCATCGCCGACATCGCCGTGGCCACCAACTGCGGACAGATCAAGACCGGCGCCCCCTGCCGCTCCGACCGCAACGCCAAATACAACCAGCTCCTCCGCATCGCCGACGACCTCGCCGAAACCGCCGTCTACGGCGCGACGACCTGGTCCAAGGGCTGACTCCGATTTGAGTGAATTCAATTGGGCCGGGGGCACTTCAGTGCCCCCGGTTTTTTATGCGCCGTAGACGCGTCGTAGATAATCGATGCTCTGTCGCGCGATCGTTGGGGCGTCGGGGGTGTAGTCGAAGACTTCGACGCTGACGTAGCCGGTGTAGCCGGATTTTTTGAGGGCGGCGGCGATGGGGGTGTGATCGACGTCGCCCTGCCCGGGGCCGCGGAGGTTGGGGTCGTTGGCGTGGAAATGGACGGTGTGGGCCTTGGACGCTTCGATGATCTGCGGGATGGGCCTCGGCTCGTCGCTCATCGCCTTGACATCCAGATGAAGCTGCACGGACGGGCTGCCCACCGCGTCGATGAGCTTGATCGTCTCGGCGGCGGTCGTCAGGAAGTTCGTCTCCTTCCGCGCCAAGGGTTCCAGCGCGATGACGACGCCGAGCGGCTCCGCCACCTCCGCGATGTTCCGCATCGCGTCGGCGGCGTGACGAAAGGCGTCGTCATACGACTGGCCCTCGGCAATGTTGCGCTGCTTGGGGGAGCCCCAGACCATGATGCGCCCCCCCGCCGCGGCGCAGAGTCGCACGAGATGCTGCGCATACGCCACGGTGCGCTGCCGCACTGCCGCGTCATCGGTGGTCAAATGCAACGCCTCGCCCTTGGGGCGCACCAAAAGCCAGTGCAGACCGACGACTTGAAGCCCGGCGGCGCGGGCGGTGTCGCCGGCGGATTTCGCATCCGACTCCCTCAGCGTGCCGGGGTCTTCACGAAGCGTAAACGGCGCGATTTCGACGGCGTCGTAGCCCGCGGCGGCGATGTCGTCGCAGGTGCGATCGAAAGGCCACTGTTGATAGGTCTCATTGCAGAGCGCGAATTTCATCGCCGCAGGATAAGGCAAACGCGCGGGATCGCCAATCACTCGGCGCTGGCGGTCGATCCGCTGCGGATGTCCAGGCACTTCATCTGCGACTGGCTGCGCACGACCAGCAGTCCGTCCGTCAGCGCCATCGGGGCCCAGATGTCATTACCCCGATCGCGTTTCAGGTCGAACACCTTCGCCCGCGCGATCTCGGTGTATTTGTCGGGGGCGGGGACGGCCATGGCGATTTGGCCGTTCTGTCCGTCAAGGATGATGAGCTTGTTATCGACGAGGATGACGTTGCCGCGATCGAAGTTGGGGTTTTCGCCGCTGCGCCAGACGATTTTCCCGGCGGCGGGATCGATGCAGGCGACGCCGCCGTTTTTCATGTTGTCGCGTTTGAGTGTGGTGTTGGTATTGATGTTGGCGTAGAGGTGATCCTTGTAGAGAATCGGGCGGTGGATCTGCGAGCCATCGGGGAGACGGAACTGCTCGCTGATCTGGTAGTCATCGCCGTTCTTTTTGACGTCGATCATGACGGAGCCGGCGTCGTATCCGCCGGTGATGAAGATGTGATGACCATCGGGCATGACGACGGGCGCGGGGATGGCCCAACTGACCTTGTAGCCGTCGTACTTCCAGATGGTTTTGCCGGTCGCGGGCTCGACGAACAGGAGCATCTTGTCGGAGAAGAGCATCAGGATGCCCTGGACGCCGTTGACGGTTTCGAGCATTGGCGAGGTGTAGTAGTCGCCGCCGTAGTTTTCAGCTTCCCATTTCATTTTGCCGGTCTTCTTGTCGAGCGCGACAAGAGCCGGGCTTTTCTCGGAGGCGGGCGAGACAATGAGGGTGTCCTTATAGATCAATGGCGACTGTGCGAAGCCCCACTTGAGCGGCGCTTCGGTGTACGCCTTGTTGAGGTTCATGTTCCAGACGGGCTTGTGCGATTTGCGATCGACGCAGTAGACGTCGCCGAACCCGCCGACGGTATAGATCATGTCGCCCTCGACGGTCGGGACGGAGCGCGAGCCGGGATGGCTGAGCTGGCCCTTGGCTTCGTAGGCGAAGCGCCACTGCTCCTTGCCGCTTTTGAGGTCCAGCACGCGGAGGATGTCGGTATTGTCCTCGCCGCGGTCCAGGAAGATGACTTGGCCGTTGCTGATCGCCGCCCCGCCGAAGCCCTGCCCGACGTCGAGCGTCCACTTGACCGGCGGGCCTCCCTGCGGCCAGGTCGAGGCGATGTCCTTTTCCGCCGAGACGCCTGTGCGATCGGGGCCCTGAAACTGAGGCCAGTCGGCGGCGACGGCGACGGAGGCAATGACCCAGATTCCCAGGACGGCACAGAGGTGACGTGTACGCATGGCGTGCTCCTTGTGCTTCGATTGTACGTGACCCTTCGCCGCAACGTCCAATCACGTGTTATCCGATTCGGAACGCCGATTCGGCCCTGCGTGAAAATCCGCGGCGGGATCTTGGCGTTGACACAACTCGTCCTTTGATTCGCCCGATATTTTTGGTGTGAGTCGATCGACCCTGCAATCGGTTGAGCCGGGTGAGGTTGCGACGGGTCCTGTCAAGCAGACGGGGGCCTCGGCGTGGCGCGATGCGCCAATGCGGCTCAAACTCGTGCTGATCATATTGCTGGCGCTGGCGGGCGGGTGCCTCGTCGGCGTGATCGAAGCGGAGCTGGGGCACCGCATCTGGCCGCTGCTTGCGGGGCTGGGCGTCGTCGGCGCGGCGATCGTTCATCTGGCCCATCGCACCATCAGCACGCCGGTCGAAGACCTGATCGGCACCGTCCGTCGTTCCCGCCGCATGCAGCGCCCGCCGCGTGCCAACCGCCTGCCGTTGGACCGCCGCGATGAAGTCGGCGACCTGGCGCAGCTCGTTCACGAACTGTCCGTGCAGGCGTATCGCGAGCTTGCCGAGGTCAATCAGCTTCGCCGCACCATCGATCATCGCGTCGAGAAGTCCACGCGCGCCGCCACGCAGCAGCTTCAGCAAATGGCGATGCGCGACCCGCTCACCGAGCTGGGCAATCGCCGGTTCCTGGACGCTAACCTCGAATCGCTGATCAAGACCTGTCGCGAGGCGCACACGGATGTGACTTGCCTGCTCATCGACATGGACAACTTCAAGCTCGTCAATGATCGCCTGGGCCACGCCATCGGCGATCAGCTTCTGACCTTCGTCGCACAGTTGATCCGCGCCCATGTCCGGCGCGAAGACTACGCCATCCGACTCGGCGGCGACGAGTTCCTCGTGCTCATGCCCGGCGCCGGGCCGGATCAGGTGCATCATTTCGTCGAGCAGTTGCCGGCCCTTTTCGCGCAGCAGATGCGGACCGTGCTGCCGCGGGACATGAGCGTGAGTCTGTCGATCGGGATCGCCTCCCTGGGGCGCGACATGGCCAAGAACGGCGCCCATCTGATGGAAATCGCCGACGAAAATCTCTATGCGGCCAAGGGCGCGGGCAAGGGCTGCGCCGTCGGGTTGCGTTGACGCCCGACAAAAAGCACGCCGCGAGCGGCGTCGCTAAACGGGCCGGATCAAAACGGCTTGAACTGGATATTTTTGATGGCGCCGGTCGTCGTGTACGTCGCGATGCCCAGCGGGCGCGACAGGTCGACTTCAATGCGGATGCCGATCTTCTTGTCGGTCGTGTCGACGTTGACGACCTGCTTGTCATCGATCCAAGCGGCGATGCGATGTTTTTCGACGCGCAGCCGGATGTGATACCAGCGATCACTCTGGAAGGACTGCCAGCTTGAGGTTTCGTTTTCGGAAGCGTCGAGGCCGTTGAGACTCGAAAGCCCGACGGTGCCCCCGCCCCATCCGCCGACGATCAGCGAGCACGGGTCGTCATTCACCGGGAACGTCAGGGCGCAGAAGAAGTCGGACCCGTCGACGCGTTTGGCATCGAGCGTGATCTCGTAGTTGATCTTGGCGGGGATCGGCCCGGTCCATGTCACGCCGGTCATCGGATTGCCGTAGGGCAGGATCAGGCAACCGTCTTCGACATGCACCTCGCCCTCGCCGCCGAACTGGGTCGACTTCCATTGCCCGAGCGTTTTGCCGTCGAAGAGACTCACCGGCGCGGGGGAGGGGACGTTGATCGTCCGGCTGGTCTTCGTGCCATCGCAGCAGCCGACAAGGCCCATCGCGAGAAGTCCAGCGGCCAGAATGCGTGTGATCGTCATGATGCGTTACCTCCGGGCGGATTCTACCAATGCCCGTGCGTCCTTGCATGGACTGGGCTTACGCCCCGCCGCCCAATCCCCCGATTCGACCCGCGCTCGACTGGCAACCGGGCTTCGCATGGGCTATCATCTGCGATTCAAACGGCCCGACCCGGCCGACCAGCAAGGAATGCGAAATGGCCCAGTCTCGTGAAATCAAGAAGCGCATCAAGGCGGTGGCGAACATTCAGCGCATCACCAAGACGATGCAGATGATCGCCACGGCTAAATTCCAGGCCGCCGTCCGCCGCGCCCAGGCCACCAAACCCTACACCCGCAAACTCGCCGAGATTGTCGGCGAGCTGGCCGCCGCCGGCGATGGCGAAACCGAGCATCCCCTGCTCGCCGCCCCCTCCGAAAAGACCGGCCGCGAACTCGTCCTCGTCATCACCTCCAACCGCGGCCTGTGCGGCGCTTACAACGCCAACGTCCTCCGCACCGTCTCGCAGTACTTCCGCGAGCGCGGCGAGGCCCCGACCGACCTGCACGTCGTCGGCAAAAAGGGCGCCGCCTTCTTCCGCTTCGCCGGCCGCAGCGTCACGAAGGTACATACGCACTTCACCGACAAGCCCAGCTACGAAGACGTCGAAGCGCTGGCCGAGGAGTTTATGGCCGCGTACATCGCCGGCGGATACGACGCGGTGCGCGTGATCTACATGCAGTTCGTCTCCAATGCCCGTCAGACGCCGCAGGTGCTTCAGCTTCTGCCGCTGGCCAAGCCCGAGGCCGCCGCGGAGCAGACCGCCGCCGGCGTCCGCCCCGTCTATGAATTCAGCCCCGATCCCGCGACGCTTCTGGGCGAGCTCTTGCCGATGTCCGTCAAGAGCCGGCTCTTTGAATGTTTCAACGACTCGGTCGTCAGCGAACAGATCAGCCGTATGGTCGCCATGAAGGCCGCCACCGACAACGCCGGCAAGATGGTCCGCACGCTGCGTCGCCGCTTCAACCGCGCTCGCCAGGCGCAGATCACCACGGAGCTGAGCGAGATCATCGCCGGCGCAGCCGCACAGGGTTGATCCGTCGCCCTGACCGCTCGCCGGATTCCCTCGGGTCCACCTCATGGATGTCTTCATCGACAGCGACATCTTCGCCACCGCGCAATCGAACCTCGGCGCGATCATCACCGAGGCGCAAAAGCGCCTCCGCGCCTCCGGCCGGCTCATCGTCGAGATCCGCGTCGACGGACGTCCCCTGACCGAACGCGAGCAGGAACACCTCGATAAAGCATTGAACGGCGCCGACGAGCTTCAGTTCATCACCGCCAATCCCGTCGAGTTGGGTTTGTCCACGCTTGACGAAGTCGGCGAAGCCCTCCTCGGCGCCCGCGAAGCGCAGACGCTCGCCGCCGAGGCCCTGCGGGCCGACGAAACCGGCAAGGCGCTCGAGCACGTGCGCTCGTCCCTGCTCGTCTGGCAGCAGGCCCAGCAGACGATCACGCAGGTGGCCCAGCTTCTGGCCGTCCCCCTCGACGACCTGCTCGTCGACAAGCGCAGCGTCCCCGAAGTCATCGACGACCTGATCGATACGCTCACCAAGGCCCGCAGCGAACTGCTCGACGGCGACTGGCTCGGGCTCGCCGACACGCTCGGCTACGAGCTGGACGAAGCCGCCGATGTCTGGGCGAAGATGATCGGCATTCTCGCCCAATGGATTCGCGAAGTGCGCGGCCACGCGAGGTCCTGATCATGTCCGTGCACCCCATCGACCGGATCATGGACGAAGCGAGCCGCCGGCTCGTCGACACCGACTACCTGACCTGTGAACAGCTCTGCACCGAAGCGCTGGCGCTGGCCCGAGCCGCAGGCGACTTCGATCGCTACGCCCGCATTCTCATGCCGCTTCAGGAAGCACGCCGCATGCGCCGCCAGACCGCGGCGGACGCCGGCGTGTTCGTCCTGACCGGCAAGCGTCTCACCGCCGCGCAGGTCCTCGATGAACATCGCATCGGCTGCCTCATGCTCACCGACCCGCCCTACCGTGCCGACGATGCACAGGCGATCCGCCGGCTCGCCCGTCAGCGCGGGCTGATGGTCGAAGTGCTCGTGCTCGACGGCCCGCGCCTGCGGCAGGCGTTCGAGCAGCAGATGGAGCGCGAAGGCGACGCCGCGCTCGCCGCCATCGATCCGCATCAACCACTCGTCAATCAGATCGACGCGCTTGCCGCCGCGCTCGACGAGATCGGCGATCATGAAATCGCCCACCAGCGCCTTGCCCAGCTCGCCAGACAAGCCGACCGCGCCGCCGCATCGTCGACCCAAAACGGATAAACTCGCCCGCATGGTCATTCTCAAAGTTCAAAACCTCATCAAGAAATACGGCGGGCGCACCGTCGTCGACGGCGTCTCGTTTCTCGTGCGCCAGGGCGAAATCGTCGGCCTGCTCGGACGCAACGGGGCCGGCAAGACCACCAGCTTCCGCATGACCATCGGCATGGTCACACCCAACGACGGACAGGTCGTCTTCGAAGGTCACGATGTCAGTCGCCTGCCGATGTACAAACGGGCCCGGCTGGGCATGGGCTACCTCTCACAGGACCCGAGCGTGTTCCAGCGCCTGACCGTCGAGCAGAATCTGTTGGCGATTCTCGAAACGCGCCCCTTGAGCCGCAGCGATCAGCGCGCGGCGGCCGAGCGGCTCATGAATCAGTTCGGACTCGCCAAACTCCGCACGCAGCACGCGCGAACATTATCCGGCGGAGAGCGCAGAAAACTCGAGATCGCCCGCGCGCTCATCACCGAGCCGTCGCTGATCCTGCTCGATGAGCCGTTCAGCGGCGTCGACCCGGTGGCCGTCGAGGAGCTTCAGATCGAAATCCGCCGACTCCGCGACGAGGAGAATATCGCCATTTTGATCACGGACCATAACGTGGAGCGGACGTTGGAAGTGTGCGACCGCTCGTATATCATTCATGAGGGGAAAGTTCTGCGTGAAGGCACACCTCGCGATTTAGTGAATGACGAACTTGTCCGAAAGGTTTATTTAGGACAGACTTTCAAAGGTGACGAATTCGATTGAACCTGCGCACCCTGCTGATCCCTGTTTTCGTGACGCTTAGCTCGGCGGCATGCCTCGCCGGGAAACCCGCGAGCACGACAGCGGACCTCCTTCAGCAGCGCTCCTTCCAGATGCTCTGGAACACCGCGGACCCCGACACCGGACTCGTCGCCGACGCGGTCGATTTCAAAACCGGCAAACCCGTCAGTTGGTCGTCGATCGCCGGCGTGGGCTTCATGCTCGCGTCCCTGCCCATCGGCGTCGAACGGGGATGGGTTCCACTCGACGACGCCCGCCAGCGCGCCAAGCTGGTGCTCACGAACCTCCTCGAAACCGCTCCGCATCAGCACGGCTGGCTCTACCACTTCATCGACATGCATACCCTCGCCCGCGCCGGGGCCAGCGAAGTCTCGTCGATGGACACCGCGCTGCTCGTCGCCGGGGCGCTCGTCGCCGGTCAATACTTCGACGGCGACGTCCGCTCGCTCGCCGACGACCTCTATCACCGCGTCGACTTTCCGTGGATGCTCACCGACGGCGGCGCCAAGCCGCACGCCCGCACGTTCAATCACGCATGGACCGACGAGCACGGGTTCAGCCCCTACCGATACAACCAGTACTGCGAAATCATGGTGCTCTATCAACTGGGCATCGGCTCGCCCACGCATCCCGTTCCCCCCGACTGCTGGGAGGCCTTCGACCGCCCGACGAGCACCTACGACGGCGTGACCACCTTCGCCATCGGCCCCCTGTTCACCCACGAATTCAGCCATCTGTTCATCGACTTCCGCAACCAGCGCGATCCCCTCGGCTACAACTACTTCACCGCCTCCGTCAACGCCGTCCGCATCGACCGCGCCTACTGCATCCAGCGCAGCGCGACCTTCCGCACGTTCGACAAGAACATCTGGGGACTGAGCGCCTGCCTCGGCCCCAATGGGTACACCGCCTACGGGCGTCACGACGATCGCGATGACACCGATGGCACCGTCGCGCCCTGGGCCGCCGCCGCCGCCATCATGTTCTGCCCCGATCTGACGGAATCCGCGCTCGACGATCTGCGCGAAAAATACGGCGACAAGGTCTTCGGCGCGTACGGGCTCGTCGAATCGTTCAACATCGACCGCGGCTGGTTCAGCCCGCGCATCACGACGCTCGACGCCGGCGCCGCCGTCATCGCCATCGAAAATCATCGCAGCGGGCTGATCTGGAAATCGTACATGGCCCAGCCCGATGTGCGGCAGTCGATGGAGCGCATCGGCTTCGTCGCCGACGAGCGCGATGATTTTTACATCCGCCCCGCCGTCGCTCAGAACACTGAGTCGGCCACCGCCCCATGAACGCCCCCGCCCCGGCCGCGCAGGCCATGCAGTCCGCCGCCGTGCTTTACCTGCCCGGTATGGCCGGCATGTTGCGCCGCGATGTGCGGTTCTGTGAGGCGATCCGCGAAGCGGGCATCGAACAGGTCCATGCGGAGAACTGGGTGCGCTGGCCGTGGGTCTTGCAGGTACTCAATCTGCGGGACGCGAAACGGCATCGCGAGATCGGCAAGCGGCTCGCCGGCGAATGGGCCGGGCGCGGCGAGCGCCTATACGTAATTGGCCACTCCACCGGCGCGGCCGTCGCGCTGCGCCTGCTCGAGGCGCTCAACGAAATGCCCATCGCGCAGACGTGGCTGCTCGCCGCCGCGGTGAGTCGGGACTATGACCTTCGCCCGGCGATGGAGCACACGGCGAGTCTGTTCAATCTGTTCTCGAAGCGCGATGTGTTTCATCTGTGCGTCGGCACCAGCGTCGTCGGGTCGGCGGACGGCGTGCATCGTCCGTGCGCCGGCTTTGCCGCCTTCCGCGGGCCCGGCTCCCAAAGCGATCGGCTCACGCAGGTCGAGTATCAACATGCATGGCGCGAGCACGGACATCGCGGCGGGCATTTGAGCGTTCTGTCGGCGGAATTCGCCCGCCGGATCATCGTGCCGACGATGCGCTTTCAGATGACGCTCGACGGACTTTGACGCGGTGCGCCCCGGTCGTACAATGCCCGCCATGAGTCGAGCGATTGTCAAAGTCGGCCTGATCGTCGCCGCCGCGTGCATCGGCGGATGTGTCGAGCGCACCATCACGCTTCAGACCACCCCCCCCGGCGCCGTCGCCTATCTCAACGACGTCGAAGTCGGCCGCACCCCCGTCACCGTGCCGTTCAAGTTCTACGGCGTCTACGACGTCCGGCTCGTCAAGGACGGCTACGAGACGATCGCGACTTCGCACAAGGCCGACGCTCCCTGGTGGGAAGCGCCGGGCCCCGACCTCTTCGCCGAGATGTTCGGCGGCGATACCCATGTCGATCTTCAATGGCATTACGACATGACCGCCGCCAAACCCGCCGATGAGAACACGCTCCTGGACCACGCCCAGCAGCTTCGCGCGACCTTCCGTGAAGACGGCTTGTCCGGCGAAGCGCCCGTCAAATCCAAATGATGTTCCGCGCCGCTGGTTGCGCTTGCCTGATTTTCGTCACCATCCACGCCGCGCCCGCGCAGTCGATCCCCATCAGCGGGGAGGCCGTGGCGGGGCTCGAAACATTCGATCGTGCGATGACGGACCTGATGCGAACCACGGACCTGCCGGCCGGCGTGCTGGCCGTGTCGCGTCATGGCGTCATTATCTATCAGCGCGGATTCGGCCTGCTCGACGGCAATCCGCTGCACCCCGTCACGCCCGGGACGCCCATGCGGCTCGCCAGCGTGTGCAAACCGTTGACCGCGGCGTGCGTGCGTCAACTCATTGCCGAGGGCAAACTCAAGCTTGAGGATCGCGTCTTCGATCTCCTGCTTGTCGACCCGCCGCCCGATGCTCATCCCGACCCCCGGCTGGCACGGATTACGATCAGGAACCTGCTCGAACACCGCGGCGGATGGGATCGTGAAAAGTCGTTTGACCCGATGTTTCACGATGCGGCCATCCGGGAGCGGCTTCACATCAACCGCGCCCCGACGGCCCCGGACATCATCCGTTACATGATGGATCAGCCGCTCGATTTCGACCCCGGCGAGCGGTACGCCTATTCGAATTTCGGCTACTGTCTGCTCGGCCGCGTGATCGAGAAGGCGACGGGTCAGCCGTACATCGAGGCGATGCGGGCCCGTGTCGCCGCACCGCTGATGATGAGTACGCTCGCTTTAGCCCATACGGAGATCGCTGATCGTGATCCGCATGAACCGGCATATTTCACCGGTAATTTCAAGCTGTACACCGAACGGATGGACGCGCACGGCGGCCTGATCGCCAGCGCTCCCGATCTGCTGCGTTTCGCCGCCGCGTATCAGATCGATGGGTTCCCCCGCCGGCGCGACGCCCGCATCGACTTCACCTTTTTCGGCGCGATGCCCGGCACGTGTTCGATGCTCCGTCAGCGCCCCGACGGCGTCGACATTGCTGTGATCTTCAACAAGCGCGCCGCCGATCTGGAGGCGATCAAGAAGACGTTCGACGACGCGGCCGCCGGTATCGCGCACCGGCCCGAACGCTGAGGAATCTGATGTGATGTTTACGACTTCGCCCGGGCCGGGTTGCCCCGGACGGTGGCGCCGGCGGGGACGTCGCTCGTGACCACGGCGCCCGCGCCGACGATGGCGTCGTCGCCGACACAGAGGCCCGGCAGCAGCACGGCCCTGGCGCCGATCAGGGCGCGGGCCCCGACCGTGCATCGCCCGGTCAGCACGGCCCCGGGGGCGACGTGCGTGGCGGAGCCGATGCGGTTGTGATGCTCGACGATCGCACCGCTGTTGATGATCGCTCCGCCGTCGATGACGGACTCTGCATTGACGACGGCCAGCGGGCCGATGAACACGCCCGCCTCGATCACGGCGCTGGGGCTGACCTGCGCGGAAGGATGCACGACCGACGTGATGTTCGCACCGGCATGGAGCAGGGCTGCGACGCAGCGGCATCGCGCGGCATTGTCGCCGACGGCGACGATGATCCGTGCGTCGAATTCGCCGACCTGATCGCCCGACCCGATCACGCGGAACGGCCCGATGGTCGTGTCGGTCGCGATGCGATCATCGAGAAACCCGCGGACGTGCCATCCCGCCGCCGCCGCCGCGTCCGCAACGACGCGCCCGTGATCGCCGGCGCCGTAGATGATCAACGGTTGCTGGCTCACGCCGGGGTCTCCGCGGCTTCATTCTTCGATTCGCCGTACCGCTCGGCCGTGGCACTGTCCCATTCGACGTGCCCGCGCGACAGCGGCGTCTGATAGAACGCACTGCCGCAACGATAACACACCAGATGCCGCGGCGCGATGACGATCACGACGACATTCGCCACCGCCACCGCCGCCAACGCCGCCACGATCATGCCCAGCGGCGCGTCCGCCAGTCCCCACAACGCCAGACAAATCAGCCCGACGATCAGGACGAAGATGAACCCCGTCAGCGGCGGGCAGGCGCTGCGGCGATACAGATCAGCGCACCCGCACGCCGGGCATTTGCGAAGATGACCCTCATCGTCGATCGCGCGGTCCCAGTCCAGATAATACTCGACCTCCGGCCCGCGCGGATTTTTGGCGTGCACCACCGCCGGCGGCGAGGACGGATTGACCTCCACCCATGCCACGTGTCGCCCGGCCTTGCTGTTGAGCTTCATGCGCATTTCGGACCCAATCATTGTCGGCCATGACGCATACCCGCACAAGCGCCGCGACGGCGACATATCGCCCATCTGTTCATCGGCTACAATGTGTCACGATGTCACAAACGCCGCCACATCGCATCGGTTGCGTGAGCTTTCTGAACGCTCGCCCGCTCATCGAAGGCCTGGATGACCGAGCCGATTTATCGGTCCGTTATGACGTGCCCGCCCGCCTGCTGGCGGATCTGCTCGCCGGCGAAGTCGATGTGGCGCTGTGCCCGGCGATCGACTATCAGATGTCGGACGAGCCGCTGGTCATCGTGCCCGTGGGCGGGATCGCCTGCGACGGGCCGACGCATACCGTCCGGCTGTTTTCGCGCGTGCCGTTCGAGGAGCTGACGCACCTGCACATTGATACGGATAGTCACACCTCGGTGGCGCTGACGCGGGTGCTGTTGCGTGACTTGTATCAGGTGTCGCCCAAGATGACGCCGCTGGTTCGTCTGGCGCCGCTGCGGGCGGACATGGCGGAGGCGCTGCTCATCGGCGACAAGGTCGTGACGCATGCGCCCAGCGACGCGGACTTTCCTTATCAGCTTGATCTGGGGCAGGCATGGAAGGACATGACGGGGCTGCCGTTCGTGTTCGCGGTGTGGATGGCCAAGCCGGGGACGGAGCTGGGCGATCTGCCGGCGGTGCTCGATGCGCAGCGTCAGCTTAACCGCACGCGCATCCGCGCGATCGTCGAAGCGCAGGCCCCGCGCCATGACTGGCCGCTGGAACTTGCGGAAAGGTATCTGGGTCATCTGCTGCGCTACCGGATCGGGGCGCGCGAGCTGGAGGCGATGCAGCGGTTCTGGGCGCGGGCGCACGAGCTGGGCGTCACGCCGCGCTGCCGCCCCCTGCAATGTGCCGCGCCCAGCGGCGAACAGACCCACGCCTGAGCAATATGCCCGCGTTTCTGAGCCAAGCCCTCGACGACCTGACGCACCAGATGGCGTTCACCCCGCCGGAGAGGCGTCGCGTGCAGATGGATCGGGCGGAGGATTTGTACTGGCAGACCGACCCTGACATCGCCTACCCGCTCGACTACGTCATCTACCGCATCACCGGCTATCGCCCCGACGCTTCGCATGACACGATGCTCGTCGGCGCGGCGGTGCGGCGCGATCTGCTGCTGCTCGTCGATCAGCTCAGCGCGACGCTCCAGGAGCGCATCATCGACTACGACCCGCGCCCGATCGATCAGCCCACGCTGAGCCGACAACTGGGTGTGACGGCCAAGACGATCAGCCGATATCGTCGCCAAGGTCTGTTCACGCGGCGGCTGGTGTGGCCTGATGGGAAGCAGCGCGTGGCGTTTTTACCAGGCAGCGTGCAGCGCTTTCTTGCGGCCAACAGCGCGAAAATCGAGCAGGCGGGCAAGTTTTCGCGCATGGACGACACAATGCGCCACAAGATCATCACGCGCGCCCGGCGGATCGCGGGGCGGGTCGAGGTGTCGATGTTCCGCACGGCCGAGCATCTGGCCAAACGCACCGGGCGATCGACGGAGGCGGTGCGCCGGCTGCTTCTGGAAAACGACAAGCGGGATCCGCGTGTGGCGATCTTTCCCGATCACACCCCGCCGCTCTCGGAAAAACAGCAACGCGTCATCCACCGCGCGTACCACCGCGGCATCGCGGTGTCGCGCCTCGTCCGGCGCTTCCGCAAGACGCGCACGGCGATCTACCGCTCGATCAACCGCCGGCGCGCCGCGGCGATCGGACAACTGACGATCCGGTACGTGACGAACCCGATGTTCAATCGGGCCGACGCGGACGAAGTGATTCTCGATTCGCCGGCTCCGGAAGGCGTGATCGAATCGCAACCGGCGGCCCGGGAGACGGACCCGTTCACGCCGTATCTGCCGCGGATGCTCGACGCCGCGCCGCTCAATGCGGCGGACGAACGGACGCTGTTCGTGCGATTTAACTATCTCAAGTTTCGCGCGGACGCCTTGCGAAAATCGCTTGATCCCTATGAGCCGAGCTCGACGGTGCTCGACCGCATCGAGACGTATTTGCGACGTGCGGTGACGATCAAGCATCAACTCGTGCGGTCGAACATGCGGTTGATCGTTTCGGTGGCCCGCAAGCACCAGTCGGCGGGCGGACGGGCGAAGGCGGCGAATCTTTCGGAGATGGTCAGCGAGGGAAGTCTGGCGCTGATGGAAGCGATCGAGACGTTCGATCCGGCGCGCGGCAACCGATTCTCGACCTATCTGACGTGGGCGCTGATGCGGCGGTTCGCCCAGATGGCGACGACGAACGACGCGCGTCCGGCCGACACGGCAGCGAGCGCCGCGCCGGAGGACTGGCCCGAAGCGATGAACCCGGACCTGGCGGCGATGGAGCAGACGCGCAAAGTCGCCGACACGCTCACGAAGCTTCTGGCGAATCTCGACGAGCGAGAGCGGCTGATCATCACGCGTCACTTCGGCCTCTCCGACACGGCCGGTCAGCGCACCAGCGCCCAATCGCTGGCGGAGGTCGCTCGCGAATTGGGCGTCAGCGCCGAGCGCGCCCGGCAGATCGAGCATCGGGCGATGAAGAAACTGCGAGCGGCGGCGGGTCAGATGGGGCTGTCGCTGGATACGCAGGACCTGTTCAACGAACCGTGACGATCGGTATAATGAAGCGGTCCGGTTTCAGCGATCAGGCACCAGCCGGCGAACGAAGTGTTTGTCCGGTGGATGGCTGACGACGGACGGCCGCCTGATGAGGAGTATTCCATGTCTGATGCCATGATCACGATCTACACCGCGCCGGATTTCGCCGAGGCCCAGATGATTCGCGAAGCGCTGGCGGAGGCGGACATCGAGGCGTTTGTCGACCAGACGCCCAGCCCGCTGGACGGACTGAACGCCATGAATCAGGGCACGCCGGTGATGGTGGAGGAGAAGGACGTGGAGGCGGCGCAGCGGATCGTGGCGGAATTTTTGGCGGAGCAGGAAGAACAGGCCTGACCGCGGCGGTGAATCGGGGGACATTGGCGGAGGAATCCGCCGCGACGCGCTTACAATCGGTCGGCTCGAATTTACCCAACTTCCCTGAACGGAAGTTTTTTTTCATGCGCGGGCGAAAACAGGGATAAATGCAAAAAAATGGGACGACATCGGGGCGAAACGTGGGGTATTGTCAGGGTAGTGACCGTGCCGCCCCTGAGGGGAGGGGCGGGCGGTCGTTTCAAGGATTGCCCATGCGTTCGGACGATTCGAACATGCCGCCCTTGCGACTGCACCGGCCCCCGCGACAGTCGCTGACGATTCGATGGGGTTTGCCATCGATCGCCCGGATGGACCCGCGCCCGGCTCCATCGGCGGCGGAATCGGATCGCCGTACGCTTTCAAGCACCGATCCGCGATGGGTGCTGGCGGTACGGACGGCTCAGGTGATGAAGGGAACGATGGTGGGCATGGCGGAGCGCGAATCGCTGATTCGCGCGGGGCGATTGATGGGGCTGTCACCCTTTGAATCGAACCTGGTGATCGCGATCGTGCAGGATCAGGCCCGGCGGGGACTCGGGCCTGAAAACGCGGAGCGATTGCTGAGCTACGTACCGCTGCGGCAGGAAACTTTGCGGTCCGATCGGCGTCGGAGAATATGGCGCATCGCGCTGTGGTCGGCGGCGGCGCTGGCGGGCGAAGCGCTGATCATTGTGAGTTTATTAAGATAGCAACCGAAATCGATTGCATAATTGATCCAAATGTTTCCCGCATGTTTTGGCATTGACTGAGTGGAATCGCGGGGTGATTTCCGTTAGACTTGAGCCGTCGACATTGGGGTGTCGATGGCCCGTGGGGGCAGCGATTGACATTGTTGTGCAAGTCTTGATCCATGACGGTTTTCCCTCAAGCGGAGAATTCCGACACCGGTCAAAACGGCAGGCAATGTTCGTCGGCGGCTAAAATACTTCCGGAGACGGCACGTTGCGACCGAGTAAACGCGATATCATCATCGCCACGCGAAAAAGCCGCCTGGCGATGGCCCAGTCGGAGTCCGTGGGGAAAATCATCAATCGACTCAATCCGCGTGTGGCGCTGCGGCTCGTCCCGATCGAGTCGGATGGTGATCGCATTCTCGATCATCCGCTGGCGCGATTCGGCGGCAAGGGGCTCTTTACACGCAATGTCGAGATGGCGCTTCTGGACGGCAAGGAAGCGGATATTGCGGTGCATAGTTTGAAGGACCTGCCGACGGACGAAACGCCGGCGCTGCGGATTGTGGCCATTCCGTCGCGGGCGCCGGTGCATGATGTGCTCATTTCGCGCGAGGCGCAGCGCATCGAGGATCTCCCGCAAGGCGCGACGGTCGGCACATGCAGCCCCCGGCGCAGGGCTCAGGTTCTGCGTCTGCGGCCGGACCTGAACATTGTCAACCTGCGTGGTAACGTCGAAACACGCCTGCGCAAGGTACTCGAAGAAAAAACCGTTGACGCGACACTGCTTGCGGCAGCGGGACTGATGCGCCTCGGGCTCGTTGAGCATACGCGCAAGCCCATTCCGCTCGATGAGGTGTTACCCGCCTGCGGGCAGGGCGCATTGGCGATCCAGTGCCGGCTCGATGACCATATCACGATGCGCCGATGCGCCCCGCTTAACGATGTGGCGACTTCCGAGGCCGTCTCCTGCGAGCGCCATCTGGCGGCCGCGCTGGGCGCGGATTGTCATTCCCCGCTGGCGGTGCTCGCTGAGAATGCGACAGCGGGGAATCATCAGGTGCGTTTGCGGGCGCGTGTGCTGTCGCTCGACGGCAAGACGTGTCTTGAAATCGACATGACCGGTCCGGTGGGCCGCTCCAAGGTCATTTGCGCCGAGGCGGCGGCTGAACTGATCCGTCAGGGCGCCCGTGAACTGCTCGCCGCCGCGGCGAAGGAAGCGGCGGCGGGCGAAGACTGATTCAACTCACGAGGATTCGACGGCACTTGAGAATTCGAACGACGGTCGGGCCGCCAGCAAGGGACGCCGTGACGCGATGCCGAGAATCAGACCCACCATCGCGAAGTTCACCAAAAGACTCGACCCGCCGTAGCTGATCCACGGCAGGGTCATGCCGGTGATGGGCAACAGTCCGATGGTCATGCCGATATTGACGAAGACCTGCGTGAAGATGATCGTCACGACGCCGACGACGACAAGCCGTGCGAACGGATCCTTGTTGAGCGCGGCGACGCCCAGCGCGGCGGCGATGAACAAGAGGTAAAGCCCCAGCACGATCATCGCCCCCGCCATGCCCCACCGCGCGCAGATCACCGCGAAGATCATGTCATTGTGCGCTTCGGGGAGCGCGTTGAACTTGAGGATGACGTTGGCGCGTTCCTTGCCGTAGCCGACGGCTTCGCCCGCTGCGGCGGCGGTCATCGCCTTGTATGCCTGGTAACCGGTGTTTTCGCGATGCTCGGTGTCGCCCTTGACCTGGCTGATCATGGCGACAATGCGCGCTTTCTGGTGCGGGCGGAGGAGGGGATACATTGCGGGCATGAGCGAGAGGCCCAGCACGATGATGAGCACCAGATGCCGAATCTTCGCACCGGCGGCGAGCAGCATGGCGAAGAGCACGGGCAGGAAGATCAGAGCCGTGCCCAGATCGGGCTCGACGAGAATGAGCCCCATCGGGACGAATGTGATGAGCAGCGGCAGCGTCAACCCCGTCATTGTTCGATAATTCTCTCGATAGCGCAGATAGCGCGCCAGCGCGAAGACGAAGACAATCTTGGCGAATTCGCTGGGCTGAACCTGCAGGAGGCCCACATCGATCCACCGCTTGGCGCCGTTGCGCGTCGGGATCAAAAAGTCGGGCGTACCGGGGATGAGCAGGACGACGAGGAGGGCAAGCGTGATGAAGCCGAGACTGAAGGATGCGTGAGAGATGCGGCGGTGATGCGGGAGCGCGACAATGAACATGACGCCCAGGGCGACGACGGAGAAGATGATCTGCTTGAGGACGACGTTGCCGACCCACGAAGGCGTGGGCGCGGTGTCGATGGCTTCGACGCCGATGACGACGAGGCAGATGGACACGAGAACGCAGATGTGCGCGAGGTTGGGCGTGAGGATCTCACGGATGTGATTACGGTCGATCACAGATAGCCCTCGTCACGAAGGGCGTAGAGGACCTGGTTGGCGACGGGGCCGGACACGCGTCCGCCGCTGCCGCCGTATTCGACCATGACGACGATGATGAACGCGGCGCGCTGGTCGCCGGGGCGCTGGACATGGCAGACGAACCAGGAGTGATCGCCATCGCGGATGATGCGTTCGCCTTCGTCGAGTTTTCCGTTGTGATTGGCGTCCTCGAACTGCGCGGGGGCCTGCGCGGTGCCGGTTTTCGCACGCACCGTCACGCCGGGCAGGGTCAGGATGCGTTCTCGCCCGGTTTCGAGCGTCAGGTGATTGGCGGTGCCGTAGTCTTCGCTGTTGGCGGCCTGTTTCATGCCTTCAAGCGCATTGGCGATGACATGCGGCGGGATGTTCAGATCGCGGCCATCCTGCGTGCCGGCGCGATCGGTGATGAGCAGCGGGCTCAGGTAATATCCGCCGCGCGCCAGCGCGGCGTGCGCCGCGGCGACCTGAATCGGCGGCACGGCGATCGGGCCCTGACCGATGCCCATCATGATCGCATTCGGCAGCGACAGCTCGCGGCCTTCGACATTCCTGCCGTCCAGATTCGGCAGAAGGCCATCGACTTCTTCGGGCAGGCCGAGGCCGACCGGTTTGCCGAAGCCCCATCGCATGAACTGCGTCACGATCTCCTCGGCTCCGAGGTTGCGGCCGCAGGTGTAGAAATAGATGTTGCAACTGCGGGCGATGGCCTCGGACGGGGCGAGCGGGCCGTGGCGTCCGTACTTGCCCTGCTCCGGTCGCCAGCCCCAGCAGCGGTAGATGTTCGGCTTGTCGGGAAGCAGATGACCCTGACAATCGACAACCTGATCCCATCCAAGATGCTTCGTCGACGCCGCCATACAGTACACCAGCGGCTTGACCGTCGAGCCCGGCGGATACACCGCACCGATCGCCTTATTGACCAGCGGGCGATCCGGATCCTTCGTCAGATCGGGATACGGCTCGCCCTCAACACGGGCCGGAGGCAGCGGCGTGCTGACCATCGCCAGCACGTGTCCGCTGTCGACTTCGAGCACGCAGACGGAGCCGAACAGCGGCGTGCCGATGGGCGTGTCCTTATTGCCGTGCCACGCCTGCACCTGCATGAGCCCGAAGTCCGGGTCCATCAGGGCGCGGATGCGCGCCTGCAGCGCCATGTCGATCGTCAAATGCACATCATGTCCGGGCACAGGCGGCGTACGCGTGACTTGGTCCGTGTCCTTGCGGTGCAGGAGCTGACCGCGCTCGCCGCGCAGGCGCGCTTCCTCCGCCGCTTCGACGCCGCCGAGTCCGACGCGATCACCCGGCAAATATCCGCCGAGGTCCGGCGACTCACCCGGCCGATAGAACGGACGCACCTGTTCATCCTCCGCCCACGCATCACGCATCGAACCGAGCACATGCGCCCCGATGTTGTGCACGACGGTGGTGAAATTGTCGTCCGAACGGATCGGCGTCGGCAGTGACGCGCGGCTGATCGTCACATCGACCTCGCGCAGCGGGTACACCCGGGCCTTGGACTCGACGACGTGCAGCCCCGGCAGGTCGTCCTTACGGAGCTTGCGGAACTCGAACGCCACATCGTCCGACACCGAAGGCAACAGCGTGTGCGAGTCGTCTTCCTCCGCCACTTTCACCGCCACCTTGTCGAGTTCGACCGGCCCGCCGGTTTCCTCGGCGCGCCGCTGGGCCTTGCGGTCCCACACGTCGGCCCGGATGGTCTGTACGCGCTTGGTCACCACTTCCTTGCGCCGCTCCAGCTCCGCCCGGTCGATCCCACCGAGCCGGCACATCGTCGTCCACAAATCCTCGAGCCGGGCGTCGAAGGGCGTGCGATACTGATCGATCAGCGATTCGCGGTCGTCGAAGCTCATCTTGGCCCAGGTCGACTTGTAATCGCGATAGGCGATCTTGCGCGCCTGCCGGTACGCCCATTCGCCGGTGATCACGTCGTAGTCGACTTCGATGTCATAGCACGGACGATCCTCCGCCAGCACGCGCCCCTTGGCGTCGTAAATCGCCCCGCGCACCGTCGGCACGAGCGTGCGCGACGACAAGACCTTCTCCGCCTCTTCGCGATGAGCCGGACCCTGTAGAATCGTCAGTCGATAGATCTGCCCCGCCAGCACGCTCGTCGCCAGCGCGAACACGAACATCAGCAGCAGAAGCCGCCGATGAAACATGCTCGGAATTTCACGTTCGAGTCGCTTCACTGTCCTCAGTTTATCGGCATTCGAGCGTGGTTTCGCTACGATTGGCGCTGCATCATCAGATTGGAAAGGAAAGATCGACCACCCAGACGCCGAGGACACAGAGATAAGACAAAGGAACCGATCTGCCGGATGCCTTGACCTCGGTGTTCACGGTGTCTCGGTGGTTCAATGCTTGTGAATTGAAGTGCGAAACATCGCCGTCAGCCTACCGCTTGTCTTTTTCGATGGCGGCGTAGGCGTTGTGGTTGTGGATCGACTCGAAGTTCTCGCTGTTGATCGAGTACCAGATGATCCGCTCGTCCGCGTCCAGCGCCCCGGCCAGGTCGCGCACGATGTCTTCGACGAACTTGGGGTTGTCGAACGCCGCCTCGGTGACGTACTTCTCGTCCGGCCGCTTGAGTACGGAATACACCTGCGTGCTGGCGGCGTTCTCGCAAATGCTCACCAGTTCCTCAATCCACATCATGCCCTTGAAGCGCACCTTCGCTTCCAGCACGCAGCGCTGATTGTGTGCGCCGTACGCGCTGATCGTCTTGGAGCAGGGACACAGACTCGTGGCGGGGGCTTTGACGCCCATGACAAAATCGTCCGCCCCGTTGCTCGTCGCCTCGAAGGTGACCTGATAGTCCATGAGCCCCGGCGAGCCGGTCACGGGGGCTTTCTTATTGATGAAATACGTGAACGCCAGTTCCAGATGCGCCTCGGCAGCGTTGAGGCGTTCCTTGATGTCGTGACAGATCGCCATGATGTCCGTCGGATCGATCTCCTGAGCGTGCTCATTGAGCACTTCCAGGAAGCGCGACATGTGCGTGCCCTTCTGATGATGCGGCAAAGACACGTACATGTTGACCTTGGCGACCGTGTGCTGCTCGGACCCGCAGGGCATGCGGAGCCGAATCGGATACGTGACGTCCTTGACGCCGACCTTGTCGATGGCGATGCGTCGGGTGTCGAGCGACGCCTGCACATCCGACAGGGGCGTGCCAGCAGCGTGATCTGCGGTCCGTGAACTCATCAAAAGCTCCATTGCCTGCGGTCTTTGCGATGCGGAACGCCATCGTAGGGTTACAGAGCGGGCAAGGCAACGAAATGGTGATGTGGTGAAGTAGTGATATGGTGATTTCAGGGAGAAAACGCACCCATCCGCCTTCAAATCACCACATCACCCCTTGTTACGCCGCGGCGGCGTCGGCTTCGTCCATGGCGGCCTGTTCCTCGGCGTGAGTGCGGATGAGCACCTGCGACCAGCCGATGCCGATCGCCGCCCCCGCCACCCCCGCCGAGGCGTAGAACGACGGCAGGGCTTTGGCGGCGTTGACGAAGTCGCCGCTGAAATAAGCCGAGAGCATCTGCGTCGACGATCCACCGCTCACCGCCGCCCAGATGTACCACACGAACGCCGCGATCATCGGGCTGATGAGGATGCCCGACACACGCGCTGTCGGAAACATCTGATGCGCCCCGACTCCCGCGAAGATCCATGCGAACCCGATGCCCCAGATGCACTGCCACACCGCCGTCGTCGGCACCAGCACCCAGCACAGCACCCCGCCGATGACGGCCGCACTGATCGTCGCCAACAGCCACTGGGCCGTTTCCTTGCTCAGTTTCGTCCGCTCGCTGACCTGCTCCACGACCGTCCAGAGGCCCAGTTCCGACGACCCACCGTCTTGGGCCGCCGGGTCGTGCATCGTCGCCGCCGATCGCTCGACGTCCGCCGCCTTGCCGGGCGTGGACTTCATCCATGCGGGCAACATCGGCCCGACCGCCCCTGCGATGGACTGACAGATCCAAACCCCGGCGAACATCAATACCGCCCAGACAATCGACTCGCCCGCCAGCGACCAGTACGCCGCCGACGATTCGACGTTGCGGAGCCATTCGTCGATGCTCCCCGCATGCGCCGCCGGCAGAACCAGCGCCGCCCCGATGACAAAAGGACCGGCCAGCGGACTGCCCGTCGCCCCGGCCAGACCGGCGAGGATCACCACGCACAGGCCCATCATCGCCATCGTCGCCACGGCCGTCGTCGGAGAAGCCGCGTAAAGCAGCGTCAGCCCCGCCGACCCGTCCGCCGCCTGCGCCGCCGGTTGGGCCCCGGCGTAGATCAGCGTCCCGGCCACCAGTGCGACGGCGATCGCAACCCGCTGTTGTATCTGTGGAAACATATCCGGATTGATAGCATGCTCGCCGCGCCCTGTCCACCGACTCGACATTCGCATTTGAGGCGATATACTTCCCTCTCCCCACTCGCCCGGGTGGCGGAATTGGCAGACGCGCAGCGTTGAGGTCGCTGTGGGAGTTAAATCCCGTGCTGGTTCGACTCCAGTCCCGGGCACTCGCCGCTTGCGGCTTAGCACTCTTCCCCAAGAGCACTAAGCCGCAAGCGGCTTTTTTATTCCGCCCCCCCCCGCTCCCAACTCCGAACTTCTCAAAGCCGTCGAATGTGATAGCCCCCGTCCACATTGATCGTCTCTCCCGTCGAGTACGCCAGCGAACCTTCCCCGAGCATCGCCACCGCCTTGCCCACGTCCGCCGCCTCACCCCAGCGCGCGATCGGCAGCATCGCCTCTTCGTGAATCAGCTTCTCGTATTTGTCCTTCACCCCCGCCGTCATATCCGACGCGATGATGCCCGGTCGAATCTCGTACACCCGCACGCCATACTCGGCGAGCCGCGCCGCCCAGATCTGCGTCATCATGTTCATCGCCATCTTCGCCATGCAGTAGTCCGACCGGTTGACGCTGACGGCGTATGCGCTGAGCGACGAAATATTGACGATGTAACGAAGATGATGCCCCGCCTTGTCTTTCGCCGCCTCGATCATGTGCCGCGCCACAAGCTGCGTCAGAAAGAACGGCCCCTTGAGATTCACCGCCATCAGATGGTCGTACCCTTCCTCCGTCGCATCGAGCAGATCAAGCGAACGATTCGGGCTGGTGATCCCCGCGTTGTTGACGAGCATGTCGATCGATCCGAACGCCGCCAGCGACGCCTCGACGAGTTTCGCCCGGTCGTCGGCGAGCGAGACGTCGGCCCCGATCGCCGCCGCCTGTCCGCCCGCCGCTTCGATTTCCTTCACGACATGCTCCGCCCCCTCGGCGCTGCGGCTGTAGTTGACGACGACCGACCAACCCTTCTTCGCCAACTCCAGCGCGATCCCGCGCCCGATGCCGCGCCCCGCCCCGGTGACGATCGCTGAACGTGGTGACATGATCCGGTGGCTCCCTGAAAATCCGTGCCTCTTGATGATCGCATGTTATACTCCAACCCGAGGCCCATCGCCCGCAATAGTCGCCCCGCCGCGTCCGTTGTGACTCACATCCTCGAACGCCCCGCCATTCGGAGATTTCGCCTCATGCGACGCATCAAGCAACTCGCCGCCGCCTTCGTGTTCATCTTCGCCGCCCGTTTGCCGGCCGCGCCGCCGAATCTGATCGTCATCAATGTGGACGATATGGGTTACGCCGACATCGAGCCGTTCGGATCGAAGATCAATCGGACGCCAAACCTCAATCGCATGGCCGAAGAAGGCCGCAAGCTCACGTGTTACTACGCCGCCCCGGTGTGTTCGCCGTCGCGCGCATCGCTGATGACCGGCTGTTACTACAAGCGGGTGCTGCCGATTCCGCATGTGCTTTTCCCCGGCAACGACGTCGGGCTCAACCCCAACGAAATCACTATCGCCGAGATTCTCAAGAAGCAGGGTTATGCGACCGGGATGGTCGGCAAGTGGCACCTGGGCGATCAGCAGGCGTTCCTCCCCACGCGGCAGGGCTTCGACTTCTACTTCGGTCTGCCGTACTCGAACGACATGGGCCCCGCCGAAGACGGGACCAAGAGCAGTCTCGGCGCCCCGCTGCCCAAGGAAGGCAAGAATCATCAGCCGCCCCTGCCCTGGCTCATGAATGAAAAAGTCATCATGCGCGTCAAAGCCGATGACCAGACCACGCTTGAGGAGCGCTACACCGAAGAAGCCCTCAAGTTCATCAAGGCCCACAAAGACGGGCCGTTCTTCCTCTACTTCGCCCACTCCGCCGTGCATTTTCCGATCTATCCCGGCAAGGCGTTTCAGAAGCGCAATCCCAATGGGTACTACAGCGACTGGGTCGAGGAAGTCGACTGGACCGTCGGGCAGGTGATGGACACGCTGCGCGATCTGGGGCTCGACAAGAACACGTTCGTGCTGTTCACCTCCGACAACGGCGGGACGCCCCGGGCCGTCAACGCGCCGCTGCGCGGATTCAAGAACAGCACATGGGAAGGCGGTGTGCGCGAGCCGACCATCGCATGGTGGCCCGGCAAGATTCCCGCAGGCACGTCCAGCGACGCCGTCGTGGGCATGATCGATGTCCTGCCCACCCTCGCCAAACTCGCCGGCACGACCGCCCCGACCGATCGCAAGATCGACGGCGTGGACATCTGGCCCATCCTCGCCGGCGAAAAAGACGCCAAGCCCGCCCATGATGTTTTCTACTACTTCCACGGCTACAAACTCGAAGCCGTGCGCGAAGGAAAGTGGAAGTATCATCTGCTCCGCAAGGAACTCTACGACCTCGACGCCGACATCGGCGAATCGAAGAACATCGCGGCGGAGAACAAGGACGTGGTCAAACACATGATCGAAGTCGCCGACAAAATGGACGGCGACCTGGGCCTCGACGGCACCAAAGCCCCCGGCATCCGCCCGCTGGGCCACGTCAAAGACGCCCACCCGATCATCGCACAAGACGGCGAGATTTCACCGGAATTCAAATGATGCGCTCTTGATGAAAGGGGTGCTGACCGGCGATTGACCAATGTCCAAGGACCAATGACCAAGGGAATGATCAAAGACCCAATGTCAAAGTGAAAGGCCGCAGGCCGTTCTTTCCTTGGTCATTGGGATTTGGTCATTGGTCATTCTATTTCTGATACACCTTGTCCGGATCAAACACCGGCTCGTCGGTCGTGATGAGTTTCGCGCCGGTGTCGTCGAACTTGCGGTAGAAGCAGGTCTGGTAGCCGACGTGGCACGCCGGGCCGTGGCTCTTGACGCGGACGAGAACGGTGTCCTGATCGCAGTCGACGCGGACCTCGACGACTTCCTGCACGTGGCCCGAGCTTTCGCCCTTGACCCAGAACTTGCCCCGGCTCCGCGAGTAGAACGCCGCCTTCTTGTGCTTTAGCGTGTACGCCAGCGCCCCGTCGTTCATCCACGCCATCATCAAAATCGCCCCCGTCGCCACATCCTGCACAATCGCCGGCACCAATCCCTCGGCGTTGAACTTGACCATCGGTTTGTCGCCGACCTCGACTTCCTTCGTCGCACTCATGACAATAGCTCCTGTTCAAACCTCCAGTGTATGCCAATGCGGGCAGCGGGTCACATGGCGTATGTCTTCGGTTAACCAAATAGCAAATGCCCAATGCCTGATAGCAAATGCATTGGTTAATAGGCATTGGGCATTTGTTATTGGTTAATGCAAGACCAGCACGCCCGTCCCGTTGATCCGGTCGTGTTTCATATCCTGTAGCGCCCGATTCGCATCTTCCAGGGCGTATTTCGTCGTGTGCGGCGTCAGATGGATCTTCGCGGCTTCTTCGAGAAGTCCGCGGCCGTCGGCTCGGGTGTTGCAAGTCACGGAGCGAATGTCGCGTTCGTTGAAGACGTGCTTCGTGTAGTCGAGTTCTGGGATCGGGGACATATGAATCCCCGCCGAGGCGACGGTTCCGCCGGGCTTGAGGTGTTCAAGCGCATCGCGGTAGAGGACGCCGACGGGAGCGAAGATGATGGCGCTGTGCATGTCGGCAGGCAGGTCGGCGCACGATTCGCCGACCCATGCAGCGCCCATTGATCGGGCTAATTCCTGATGCCCTTCGCCGCGGGAGACGACGTAGACTTCGTAGCCGCGGGCCTTGGCGAGTTGGATGACGATGTGGGCGGAGGAGCCGAAACCGATAAGCAACAGGCGGCAGCCGGGGTGCGGATTGGATCGGTGCAACGAGCGATACCCGATGATCCCCGCACACAACAGCGGCGTCACCGCCACATCGTCGAAACTCTCCGGCAGCTCATACACGAACGCCTCCGGCGCGACGGCATACTCCGCGTAGCCGCCGTGCTCGTGATACCCCGTGAAGCGGGCATCGGTGCAGAGGTTCTCGCGCCCGCTGGTGCAGTATTCGCATTCGCCGCACGTGCTGCGGAGCCATGCGATGCCGACGCGCTGCCCGGTCTTGAGCCGCGTGCATCCGGGGCCGAGTTTGTCGACGATGCCGACCGCCTGATGCCCCGGCACGATGGGCCGTTTCATTTCGGGCAAATCGCCTTCGATGATGTGCAGGTCCGTCCGGCAGATGGCGCACGACCGGACCTTAACCCGCACCTGTCCCCTTCCGGGGGTCGGATCGGGCAGTTCCACCGCCTTGAGCGGCGAGCTTTCGATATCGGCCGTCGATTCGAGAATCATCGCCCGCATACGTCACTCTAGGCGGCCCCCGCCGGCTCGACAGGGAAAACTTGTACTGGCGGGTTCGTGACATCATGGGTAAAATTCGGGTAATGGCACCTCGTCGAGGTTTTACGCTCATCGAACTGCTCGTCGTCGTCGCGATCATCGCTCTGTTGATCTCGATCCTGTTGCCATCGCTTCAGCGGGCCCGCGCCGATGCGCAGACGATCGTCTGCGCGTCCAACGAGCGCAGCATCGGCAATGCCATCACCATGTACTGCAATGCGAACAAATGGTCGCTGCCCGGCGGGCTGTGGTTCGGGCAGCAGGCGCAGTACAAGAAGGGCTGCGCCTTTTTGCCGGAGTTCATCTCAATCTACCTCAACGATCCGCCGGTCAGCTCCAGCAAATGGAACGTGTGCGATATGTTCCTCGACCCTGCGTGGAAACGCGTCGGGCCGGCGGGCGTCAAGTTCCAGGAAGGCCGCATCTACGGTGCCACCGGGTCGTTCAAGAACAACAAGACCGGCGTGGACAATCGATACTTCGGCTACGTCTCCAACTCCTTCGGCGCCCCCGTCACGCCGCCGGTCAAGATCACCGATATCCGCAATCCGTCCCTCGAATACGGACTGCATGACATCGACATGATCACCAGCCCCACCGCCGGCTGGGCCAACCAACTCGCCGTCGAACCCACGCATGGTTTCGTCAACGTCGACAACCCCGTCCGCAACTATCTGTTCTTCGACGGCCACGTCGAAATGCTCACGTCCAAACTCCCGCTGGACCTGGTCAACTGAGCGCGCCGCGTCGCGGCCTAATGACCAATGTCCAAGCACCAATGACCAAAGGAATGATCAAAGAACCAATGTCAAAATGAAAGGCCGCAGGCCGTTCCTTTATTGGTCATTGGTCATTGGTCATTGGTCATTGGTCATTTGCTAATCATCGGCCGCATCGGTAAACGGCGGGCGGGTCATGTCGGCTTTGCGTTCGACGCGTTCGATGCGGGTCGCCTTGCCGGCATCGTCGACTTCGATGTACACGCCGCAGAGCCGCGTGTCGCACTCGTCGCCGGCGACGTCGAAGGGGGCGGGCATGGCGGTGCTCATGAACTGCACGACGCGATCCTTCCGCCGCCCGAGGACCGAGTCGTAGGGTCCGCTCATGCCCAGGTCGCTGATGTAGGCCGTGCCGCCGGGGAGGATGCGGGCGTCGGCGGTGGGCGTATGGGTATGCGTGCCGACGACGGCGACGACGCGGCCGTCAAGATAATGAGCCAGCGCCATCTTCTCGCTTGTCGCCTCCGCGTGGATTTCGACGAGCACGCGGGCGTCGGGGCCGACGTGGTTCAGGAACGCGTCGGCGACGGCGAACGGGTCATCCGCCGAGGGGTTGTTGATGAACAGACGGCCCAGCAGCGTGATGACATGCAATTCCGCCCCGCTCGCTGCGGTGAGCTTCAACGACCGGTTACCCGCCGCGGAAGTCGGCAGATTGGCGGGACGGATGAGCTTCTCGCATTCGTGCATACGGGGGAGGATGTCCTTCTGCCGAAAGCAGTGGTCGCCGAGCGTCAGCCCGTCGAGCCCGTAGGCCAGGAGGCGCTGGTAGAGCGCGTGCGTGATCCCGCTGCCGCCGGCGATGTTCTCGGCGTTGGCGATGATCAGGTCCGGCTGGTACGTCGCCTTCAAATCGTCGATCTGCTGCTGCACGACGCGCCGACCGGGTTTGCCGACGATGTCACCGATCATGATGAATTTCAAAGCCATCGGGAAAGATTAGCACACGATCCGATGGCCCGCGAATGGCCCCGGTGATATCATGGCCCCATGCGCGTCATCATGACCGGCCAGATCGGAACGGACAAGAAGCGTTACGTCGAGGCCGTGGCCTCCCTCGGCGGCGAACGCGGCAACCCCATCGACGTTTACCACGTCGGCGACCGAATGTACGCCGAGGCGCCGGATGTGAAGCCCGGACGCATTCTCGATCTGCCCCTCACCCGACTTCATTCCCTCCGCCGCGCCGCCTTCAAGGACATCATCAACGGCTCGGCGGATCAGGAAAACGTCATCGTCAATACGCACGCCACCTTCCGCTGGCGCCACGGCTTGTTCCGCGCGTTTGACTTCGATCAGATCAAGGCCTTCAAGCCCGATGTCTTCATCTGCCTCGTCGACAACATCGAAGCCGTCTATCACCGCCTTCATGATGATCACGTCATCGACGCCACGCTCAAGGACCTGATGGTCTGGCGCGAGGAAGAGATCATGGCGACCGAGCTAGTCGCGCAGGCGATGGGCTGCGGGAACCACTTCTATGTGCTCAGCCGAGGGCGTGAGAAACCGACGATCGAGACGGCGCTGCGCCTCGTGACCCGGCCGGACATGCGGCGGGTGTATCCGTCGTTCCCGATGAGCCATGTCATGGACATGCCCGCCGTGCTTCAGGAAATCGACGCTTTCCGCGCCGAGCTGGCCAAGCATTTCATCGCCTTCGACCCCGGCGACGTCGATGAGAAGGTGCTGCTCGACAACGCCCTCGCGGCGGTCAAGCAGAGCGCCGAATTCATCCCCGCCCGCATTCTCGGAACCAATGACAAACCGCAACAGATCAACGTCTCCGTCAAGCAGGTGCTCGACATCGCCGGCGACGTCGATGGACAGATCTACGCGCGCGACTTCAAGCTCATCGACCAGTCGGACATGATCGTCTCGCTCGTCCCCGAACTGGCCAACGGCGTGCCGGGCCTGTCCAGCGGCGTGGAGCGCGAACTGCAACATGCTTTCGAGGGCTCCAAGGAAGTCTACGTCGTCTGGAAACCCAAGAAGAACCCCAGCCCGTTCATCACCGAAACCAGCACCAAGTGGTTCCGCTCCACCGAAGAAGCCCTCGCATACTTTGAACAGCAGGGCATGTTCGCGGAGAAGAATCTCTTCGGGCATTAAGTGATTTTGTAACCGCCCCCATATTTTTGGAGTGATCGATGACCACGTCCCGTATGTTCCTCGCCGTCGTGATGCTGTCGCTTGGTTCGGCCCTCTTCGCCGCCCCGCCCGAGACGCTCAAGCTTTCGGACATCGCCAATCGCCCCGATCGTCTGCCCGAAACCGTCGTGCTCAACGCCGACTTCAACTTCACCGGCGGCGCTTCGGCCAAGAAGGGACAGACCGTGCAGGTGCTCGAATTCAACGGCGGGGAAGTCGTCGTCAATGCGGGCAATGATCTGGTCTTCGGCGTGAGCCCGGCGCAGTGCGACCTGCTCGACGCCGCCAACAAGGTCTGGGCCAAGCTCACCCCCGAGCAGCGCGCCATCGAACCCGCAACCCTCCTCAAGGACCCCTCGCTCTGGCCGGAAAAAGCCATGTGCAAGAACGGCTTCAATCTCAACGGCGGCGTGAACCTTCCGCCCAACGGCGAGTACGAAGTCGTCGCCGTGCTGCCCGAAGGCGTCTCGCTCTATTCGCGCGAGCACAAGGCCGGACTCATCGCCGACCTCGTCCAGACCGACCTGATCGCGCGGGCGCGTCAGCGCGTGCTCCTCGCCCCCGAAGCGCGCTCCTCGCGCATCGTCAATGCGCTCAAGCAGACGAACATGGTCACCGCCGACGGCAAGCCCTTCGAGATGACGGCCCTAGATCACGGCAAAGTGTTCGCCCTCTACTTCGGCGCAAGCTGGTGCCCGCCCTGCCGGCACTTCTCCCCGAGCTTCGTCAAGTTCGTCAGCTCCGTCGCCGCGGCCAATCCGAACCTCGTCGTCGTGCTCATGAGCAATGATGAGAAGGACGCGGACATGCTCAAATACATGCAGGACGAAAAGATGCCCTTCCCAGCCGTGACGCTCGCCTCGCTCAACACCTCGCCCGTTCTTCTGACCTATGTCCACGGCGCGATCCCGCAGCTCGCCATCGTCGACCGTGACGGTCGACTCCTCAGCGACTGCTACGACCGCGGACGATACATCAACCCCGAAAAGCCCCTCGCTGCCCTGAGCAAACTGCTCGACACCGGCGCCGCAAAATAACGCCACGTGGGTTTTGCATCACCTTTCCCTGGCAGGGACATGATGCACAAATCGCCTTCATGCGTGCGGCGTTGAGGCGAGGTTTGGCGGTGATGCGGCGGAGGCTCGAGCAATCGCGCATCATGTTCCCTTAAGGGAGTGGTCGCCGAGCCGAGGGCTCGCTTGTGATGTCAGCACGACGCGGGTACGTTTGCATCATGACCGACGCTTCCAATGCTTCGACTTCGCCCAAACCGGGCGGCGCGTGGGTGCTGACGCTGCTGATTCTCGCCGGGCTCGTCGTCGGCGGCATCGTCGGCGAACTGCTCTTCCGACACTACGAAGGCCACGTCCCGGCGGGCCTGCTCGAAGCGTTTTCGTTCATCGGATCGACCGTCTTCATGGGCCTTTTGAAAATGGTCCTCGTGCCGCTCGTCGGCTCCAGCGTCGTCGTCGGCGTCGCCTCCATCGGCGACCCCGCCCAACTCGGTCGCGTCGGCGGGTGGACACTGCTCTACTACTTTTCCACGATGGCGATCGCCGTCATCCTCGGCGTCATCCTCGTCACCGCGCTGGCCCCCGGTGATCCGAATCACGACGGCACCGGCATCGGGGCCGCCATTATCCAGCAGGGCGAATCCGCCTACGCGCAGGAGTCGGGCTCCAAACGCGAGCACATCGAATCGACCGGCAAGGGCGGTATCCTCGGCGCATTCAAAAACATCGCGTCACAGATGATCCCCGACAACCCGCTCGGCGCGGCGGCCGACGGTCAGCTCCTGCCGGTCATCGCCTTCTCATTGGTCCTCGGCATCGTGCTGACCGTGATCGGCCCGGCGGGCAAGCCGCTGATCGCCGTCAGCGAAGCGCTCTTTGTCGCCATGATGAAACTCGTGGAGTGGATTCTCTGGCTCGCGCCAGTCGGCGTGACGGCGCTGGTGGCGTGGACGGTGGCGCGGATCGGGCTGGCGAGTCTGGGCGGGCCGCTGATGATCTATGTCATTACCGTGCTGGCGGGGCTTTTCATTCATGGCGTCATCACGCTGCCGTTGATTCTCTTCGTGTTCGGCCGGACGAATCCTTATGTGTTCATGAACCGGATGCGCGAGGCGCTGATGACGGCGTTCGGCACGGATTCGAGCAGCGCGACGCTGCCGGTCACGATCGAATGCGCCGAAAAGCTCGGCGGATGCTCCCGGCGGGCGAGCCGCTTCGTGCTCCCGCTGGGCGCGACGATCAACATGGACGGCACCGCGCTGTATGAAGCCGTCGCGGTCGTTTTTTTGTTTCAGTGCTACGGGATTCACCTGGGCCCCGTCGAACTGGGCATCATCGTCATCACCGCCACCCTCGCCGCCGTCGGCGCCGCGGGCATCCCCTCCGCCGGTTTGGTCACGATGGTCATCGTCGTCGAAGCGGTGAACAATTCACTGGGCGGCGAAAAACATTTACCTCTCGCGGCGGTGGGCATCATCCTCGGCATCGACCGCCTGCTGGATATGTGCCGCACCGTGGTCAACGTCTGGGGCGACGCCGTGGGCGCGAAGATCATTACGCGGATCGCGCCGGACAGCGAGTGAGCTATGCGTGACGACCGATTCAACGAAGCGATCCGCCTCATCGACGCCGAGAACGCGCAGGATCCGTCGCGCGAGTTGGAGGGCGACATCGGGTATCCGGCGGCGTTGCTCTATTCGATGCGGATGACGCAGGGACTGGCGGCGTTTGCGCCGGGGGCGGCGGAGCATTTGAAGATCGCGGCGAGGGCGCAGCACATTCGCCGATGG
The DNA here is from genome assembly GCA_016125255.1 of Planctomycetota bacterium. Taxonomy (NCBI): domain Bacteria; kingdom Pseudomonadati; phylum Planctomycetota; species Planctomycetota bacterium. The sequence continues at coordinate 119,934 of WGMD01000003.1, forward strand.
GACCGGCCGCGCGAGATGTATGAGCTGGACCGCAAGGGTTATCACCTTTGGCGCACGAGTCTGTATGAATATCACGCGGATGTGACGGAGAAAATCCTGCGGCAGGTCGGCTATGACGAGGCGACGATCGGGTGCGTGCGCGATCTATTGATGAAGAAGCGGATCAAGAGCGATCCGGACATGCAGGCGCTCGAGGATGTCATCTGCCTCGTGTTTCTGCGGTACTACTTTGACGACTTCGCGGCAGAGCACGAGGATGCGAAGGTGATCACGATATTGCAGAGGACATGGAACAAGATGAGCGAAACGGGACACGCGGCGGCGATGAAACTGCCGCTCAGTGAAAAAGCCCAGCGTCTGATTTCTCAGGCGCTGGGCTCGGGTTTGTGAAGATGAACGGAAAGGGTCAGTTCGATCCCTTGCGGGCGCGGCGGCTGAGCATCACGGCAGCGCCGAGGCCGACGAGGGCGAGCGAAGCGGGCTCGGGCACCGGCGTCGTGCCGGGGGGCACCATGTCGCAGGGCGGATTGTGCGGCTCTTCGCAGACCGGCGGGAGGTTGCAGTCGGGCAGGTGATGCTGGAAGCACTGCGGCGGATCATTGTCGCCGGGCTGCTGCGGCGGATCGCAGCGACGGTGATGACGATGGCAGGTGTCGTCGGTCACGGGGGGCTGGCAGTGGGGCGTGGGCGGGGGATCGGACGGCTCTTCTTCGAAGAAGAAGGCGTGTGCGTTCGTCGCGCTCATCGCCACCATCATCACGCCGCCGAGCAGCATCAGTCGCATCATGTTCCGGGAGGTCTTCATGGGCTCATCTTCCTTTGGAGTGAAGGTCGTCGGGTCAGTGCATGGAACATACCCCACGCCCGAAGCGCGACAAATCTTTTGGACGATGAGCTTCAAAAAACGCCGCGGGACGCTTGCGCAATGCACATCACCGGCGCAACCGTTACAGACGGCGCGCCGGAGAGGCGTTATCGAGACATTGCGAGGCCGCGAGCGGCGGGGAATTACTTGAACGAGCAGACGTACTCTGCGATGCCGGCGTCGACGGCGATGTCGAACCCGCTCTTGCCGGGGACGTGAAACGTCTGCCCCGCGGCGTAGGTCTTCCATTCGCTGTGCCCATCGAGCTTCACGCGGCATGCACCAGCGGTGATGTCCATCTGCTCCGACGCATCGGTGCCGAAGTGGTACGACCCGGCATAGATGAGCCCGAGCGTGATCTTGGCCCCCGCGGCGGTGAGGATGGTGTGACTGACGACCTTGCCGTCGAAATAGACGTTGGCTTTGGCGACGGCGGTGACATTGGCGAACTGGTTCTGCGACACGGGAAGCTCCTGAGAATGGGCAGGCATTATACCGGCGTCGCGTCCGGGGCCAATGGGCTTGTCGCGGTGTGGTAGCGGTCCAGGTCGAAGAGTCCGGCGGCGGCGAGCAGGGCGAGGTTGGCGAAGAGCATCGGTGCCAGCGGCGGTGGGCCGAAGACGATATTGTCCCACAGCGACCCCGCCGGTCCGATCCGGATCGCCCACAGATGCAGCGCCGCCCCGACGAGGCCGACGGCGATCTGTGCCGCCATCACCAGCAGGCAGATCCGCAGATACTCCCGCCGGGCCGGCGCGACGACCGCCACGAGAAGGAAGCCGACGGCGAAGGCCGCGCTGATGACCGGGATCCATTCCGCACGACGAAAGAATCCGTTCTGGGCATGGTCCAACAGACCCAGCGCGAAATTGCCCACGAAACCCGCCATCGCCAAAAACACGATCCATCGCCCCCATTGCTCCCGCCGCTCGTCCACCATCCGGACCATCAGCAGCAGCAGCCCCAGCCCCGTGTACGCCAATGGTGCGACGAACGGCGCGCTGTACACCAGACTCTTGAGCGTCATCCGCGCAAAAAACTGACTCTCCAGATGCAGCATCATGCCCGTGAGCCCGACCGCGACCGCGCTCCATGCGATCAGATATTTCAGCGCCGCGCCGACCCGCCCGCCGCCGATCATCGCCCCCGCCAGCAGCACCGACCCGGCGATCGAAAACGCCAGCGGGGCCCACTCCGCGCGGTCGGCGAATCTGTTGACCGAATGCGCGATGCGGATATCGGCCGCCAGTACGGCGAGGTTCAACAGCACGAACCACTCGATGGCGGGCACGCGCCAGCGCGCCCACGGATCATTGGACATGGGACTTCCCGGCTCGCAGGTCCTGCGCCATGTGCTCCAGCTCGACCGCCTTGTTGAGCAGTTCGTAGTTGCCGTGCCACTGCACGAAATCCGCGCCGCCCATGAACGCGCCGTGCTTGGCGGTCCGCCCGAAGTAGTGCCACAGGTCGAAGTACACGAACTCGATCGGCTCGTCGAACGGCGTCTTGCTCAGCAGCCCGTCGGCGTAAAGGCCGTCCATGAGTTTCGTCGCCGCGCGAACCTTCTCGTTCGTCGATGCGACCACGACCTCCGCGTCGGCATAAAACTGGTCGACGCTCGGCTTGGTGTGGCACTTGAGGCACAACTCCTTCATGTGCGCCTGGCCCTGCTCATAACCCGGCCGCTTCTCGCTCACCGGGGCGAAAAGCCAGTACGAAAGCCGCTCGGTGACGTCGTGAGTGACGTTCATGCCCTCGAGCCCCGACATGTGGCACGTCGCACACGTCGGCACGGGCATGTCGGCCGTGGTGAGCATCTTCGGCCGCGCATCGAGATTCATCCGATCCTGCTCGATGGCGAAGAGCACGCCGTGCTTGGACTCGGTGTAAATTTCCAGTTGCGAATGATCCGGGCCCATGTGGCACTGGCCGCAGGTCTGCGGCTGCCGCGCCAGGCGGACGGAGGTCTGATGGCGGGCGTGACACTGCGTGCAGGTGCCGATCGATCCGTCGGGGTTGGGTTTGCCGATGGCGTGACAGACCATGCAGCCCTTGGTCTGTGCGCCGCCGCCTTCCATGAGCGAGAGCGTGTTTTCACCGCGCTTCACCGCGCCGGGGTGATGTTTTTCGGCGAAGGCGATCTGCTCGGCGGTGAAGTCCCCTTCGCCGCGCACCGCCGCCCACGCCGGGGCGGCATGACGCGATCGCATGAACTGATCGTGCTCGGTCGGATGGCAGAGTTTGCAGTTGGCGCTGGTCAGATGGCGCGCGATAGTGAATCCGCGATGCTCCATCGGCTCCTGTCCGTCGGCCGGGCGATGGCAGTCGATGCAGTTGATGCCCGCCGCGGCGTGTCGGCTCTGCTCGTACTGGTGCACGACCGCCGAGGTTTCGCGGATGTGGCACTCGGCGCACTTGCCCGAGGCGCGGACGAACGAAGCGCTGGGCTGCGCCGTGTCGATGGCCGGTCGGTGTCTGTTGATGAGCAGCGCGGCGACGATCAGACTCGATCCGATGAACACAGCGATGAACACGTTTCGAAACGGCATGCGACCGCCCCTTGTCGACAGGCCTCCCCGCACATCAATAGACTACGCCCGCATCGTCTTCGCGTCGATCCCCTGCATTTCGCACCATTGCCGGTACGCGATCGGGCTGATTTCGCTGGGTTTGATCTCGCTGCGTCCGCCCCAGAAGACGTTCGTGTAGCTCACCTCGATACCCGCCTCGGCGAGGTGCTCGTCGATCGCCGCCTTGTGGGCCAGCACCATCTGCTTGGCCATCCCGTGCGCGACGCCCATGATGTTCACATTATTAAACTCCGGCCCGCCGTCGCGCCAGTAAGCATGCGTCATGATCAGGTGACGCCCGACTTCGAGCCCCGCGTCCATCTCACGCCCCGTCGGCACGGCCCAGTGAAACAGGGCGTTGTACTTCGTCACGGTCGAACCGTCGCTGAGCTTTTTGACGTGCTCCAAAAACGTCGAAAATCGCCCGACGATCTTCCGCTTGTTCATCGACTCGGCCACCGCGCAGAACTCGTCGAGCGACACGCCCGCCTCCGCGGCCCGCGCCACCCAAAGATCGCGCACGATCTCGCCCGGTTCGAACTCGCGCTTCAGCGCCATGAGAATCTCCCACTCGTGCTCGGTCAGATTCACGACCTGCGTATCAAGCACGCGCGTCGGCGCGTCCGTCCGTTCGCCCGGCTCCATCTCACGCCGGCGAACGTGCCCTACGCCCAGCGCGAACAGCTTATGCGCCGGCAGCAGCTTGTACGCCGCACATCCCGTGCGCCGCATCAGGTACTGACAATGCTTGTCCATCGAATACGGATGCGGGACTTTGAGCGTGGTCCACAACCGGTATTGACTGCCGGGCGTCTGCTTGTCGGTCGAGCGGATGACGACGTGCCCGCTGAACGGGTCGTCATTGAACATCCATTCGAATGCCGCGTTGAGCTTGTCTTCGGGGACGTTCCATGCGACCAGCGCCCCCGGCGCCAGGTTGGTACTCATCATCGTCTGCCGCACGCGGCGGATCGTCCCGCCTTCGAGCATCGCCCGGATGCGCTCGATGACAATTTCAGGTTCGAGGCCCGACGCTTCGGCGATGAAGCCGATCGGATCGCGCACGAAACCCTGCACCTTGTCTTCGCTCACCGAAAGCAGTTGCTTGTTGATGGGGTCGTCAATACCGATGGGGATCGTCGAATGGCTCATGTCGTCATTGTAGACGATCCCGCGCCCGCGCCCAGCCGGGCGGCGGAGGCGATGATGCGTCAATTCAGATCCTTGCCCTCGATCCCGCCCCAGGTCCAGTCGGTGTTGGGCAGGCCCAGCCAGGTGACGGACGTGAGATTGATCTCGCTCCATGCGTAGAACCCGACGTGCCCGTCGAGAAACGCCGAATTTTCCCCGCCGGCGTTGGCGTACTCCAGGGTGTCGGTGACGAGTCCCATTTCAGCGCGGCAGTGCAGGGCAATGAGTTTTGCGGGATAGGTGACGTTGCTCATCCCCCACGATCGGAGCGTTGAGCTTTGCGGCAGGCGGTACATTTTCGTCTGCCAGTAGTAGCTGTAGTTGACGACCGCATCGACGGGCCCTTCCGTGTCGGTCAGGTGCGCCGCCGCGGTCATCGGGCCGTATTGCCACTTCCACCACGCCGCCCAGTAGCCGGGGTCGTTCTTGTCATTGGGGCAGTGCAGGTACCGCCGGTCGCTGACGGTGGTGGGCATTTCGTAGATGTCCAGCACGCTCATGTGCGGATAGTTGCGCCCCGAGTAGGGGAGCTTGGCGATGTTCGCGGCCGCATAGCCGGTCACGCTGATGATGCTCTGGCGCATGTTGGAATAGCAGACGACGCGCCGCGCCGTCGCCCTGGCCTGGTTCATCGCCGGCAGGAGCAGCGCGATGAGCATCGCGATGATCGTCACGACGACGAGCAGTTCGATGAGCGTAAAGGCGCGGCGGGTCTTCATGGACGTTTCCAACAGCCGCCGCTCAACGAGCGGCGCGCGACCGTTGCGTCGCGGCTATTTGCGACGACGCGTCACGAGCATGGCGAACAACCCCAGGCCGGCGGGCAGCGCGGCGGGCGCGGGAATGATGTGCAGCGCCATCGCATTCAAAAACGCCTGCCCGCCGCCGGTGGCTTTGACGTCGATGGCTGTCTGGCCGGTGAAGATGATGGTGACGATCTCGGCGTTGTGCGTGCCGGCCGCGCCGAGACTGGCGATCGAGAATGTCGAGAGGGTCGCGCCGGGCGTGTAGGTGCCGGCGCCGGCGCCTGTGAAGGTTCCGGCACGGATCACCCAGCTCTGGCTGCTGTTGGTATTGCGGTTGTCGGCCATCAGCAACTGCAGACGATATATCTTTGAGGCATCGAGTCCGACGACCGCCATGTCAGCCGCGCCGTTGCCGAACAAGGTGGAGTCGAGCAGCGTGTTGAGCGCAGCGCTGAAGGGACCGGAAGGGAAGATGCCGCTGGTGGCTCCCGATCCCGCGACATAGCGGAAGGTGCCGGGCGTGTTGGCGGGGCCTTCGAAGAAGGACCCGCTCGCCATCGCCTTGAACAGCACGCCGTTGACGGTCTGAGCATTGTTGGCGTTGATGACGTTCGCGCCGCTGACGTAAATGCCGTCGGCGGAAATCTGCGTCGCGCTTGTCAGCGTCGCCTGCGTGACGGAGATGACGGCGGCGCGTGATTCAACGGTCAGGCCGGCGAGCAGCACAAGGAAGATGCCCGGGATCAGTCGGTGGCGTTTCATCACTGGTTTTCTCCGATTTTCGATGGATAAGTGGGTGAAGAGGTTTGGCGGGCGACATGCGACCGGGGAACGTCCGCGACCGGGTCGGACGCTTTGTAAACTTCGACGTTGTCGATCACCACGCCGTAGGGATGGGTCGGCTCGTTGATGTCGTTGGGGTAATGCAGATAGCGGCGGCCGCTGATGGTCGTGGGCATTTCGCAGATATCCAGCACGCTCATCTGCGGGCCATTCCGCCCGGAAAACGGCGGCAGCAGCGCGATCAGAAGCGCGATGATCGTCACGACGATCAGAAGCTCGATGAAGGTGAAGGCATGCTGGTCACGCATGGTGTAATTCCGTCAAGCCGGGGACGGCTGTCCCCGGGCTTGAGACATTCAACGCCGGCGGCGCATCGCCAGCAGGCTCAAAAGCCCCAGACCGGCGGGCAGGGCGGCGGGCGCGGGAATGAGGCGAAGCTGCATGGCGTTGTACTGCGCGATCGTGTCCGAGGTCGCCGTCAATGTGAAGCTGATGCTGGAGGCGTCGGCAGTCCATTTGCCGATCACCCATTGCCCGTGCGAGGGGCTGGGCGTGTTGGACAGGTCTGAATCAAGGAACTTGAGTGTGGGCGTGTTCACGTTCGTGTTCAAGCCCCCGGCGGCGATTGTCTCAGCGCGGTTGTTGGTGAAGGCGCGCCAGTCGCCGACCCACAACTGGATCAGGTAATCCTGTCCGACGGAGAGATTGCCGAAGGTGAACGTCATGACGTTGCTCCAGGCGCGGGCCTGGGTGCCCAGGACCGCCCGGTAGTTGGCTCCGTCGGGGCCGCCCATCACGGGCGCCGAGATGTTGCCGGTGTTCCCGCCCCCACCCGATTCGCTGAACGTCACGGTCCACGCGGGGTTGTTGAATCCGAGGTTGACGCTGTTGACCACGGCGCTGGGATTGTTGTACGCCAGGCCGACATCGCGGCCGAACACCTGCGTGCCCAGTGTGCTGACATCGCTCCCGGCGACGATTTCCTGAGGGGTCTGCCAGGTGACGATGGCGGCGCGTACGTGCGGGGCGACGCCGGCGAACAGTACGGCGGCGAGGGTGGCGATCCGAGTGTGACGTTTCATGGCTGGGTTTCTCCGATTTCTGATGCGTGAGCGGGTGATGGGGTTTGGCGATTGAGATTCGACCGTGTATCGTCCGCGGCCTTGTCGGATGCGGCGTGAAGCTCGACATCGTCGATCACCACGCCGTAGGGGTGCGAATTGGCGGCGGTTTCAAAGCGGAGCGTGACATGCTCCGATCGGGCCGTGAACGACAGCGACTGCGGCTGCCAGCCCGGTTCATTGAGCCGGTCGAAATGCTCGGGCTGATGAACCTCGAACGTCTGATCCATCAGCGTGCCCTGATCGTCGATGACCTGCACGCGAATCGACTGTACGGGCGGACTGCGAGGCGCGTCGAATCGTCCGGTCAGATCGAAACGCAGCGTGTAGCGCTCGCCGGAGACGACGGCGAGCGTCTGCTCGGCGATCATGTGTTGATTGGGAAAGTTGTTGAGACTCAGCGCATCGTCGCCATCGGCGGCCTTCCAGAATGTCGGGCCGAAGAGCCAGTTGCCCGAGCCGGTGAGGGTCCAGTGCGCGAGCGTGTTGTCCGCATCGTTCGGGGCGCCGCCGTTTGCAAGTTTCAGATCCCACACGCCGCCGAAGCGGCTGGGCGTGGGGAGGCGGGCGGATTCAAAGCTGCCGTTGCGGACGAGATTCACCTGGAAGCGACCGGCCGCATCGAAGCGCGCGGCCTGGCCGGCCAGCAGGATGCCCGCGCTCACGTCGCCGGGCGCGCGAAGCTCGACTTTGCCCTCCAGCACACGCAGTTGCCCGGCCCCGACCGCATTGACAGCCAGATCGAAGCGCGTGCCCAGATCAATGACGCGCGCCCCGCCGGGCAGATCGACCGCGAACCCGTGCGCTTCGGGTCGGACGGCGGCCTGAATCCGACCGGCGATCAGATGGCCGCGGTTGGGGCCGGTCATCTCAAATTCGCACGGGCCGATCAGATCGACGACGGCGGTGGACTTGAACATGACCTGCGCGCGGCCGGTGGTGAGCATGATCGGGCCGGCCAGGTCGGAGCCGAGGGAAGGGAATGTATCGGCGTTTTCGAATCGCGCATCGGCGGAAACGTCCGAAAGCATGGCGTACGAAGGCGGTAATGCGAAGCGGGGAGTGGGGAGTGGGGAGTGCGGAGTGGAAGGGAGGAAGAAGTAGATCAGCGCGGCGGCGACGACGAGTAGTGCGGCGATCGCCGCCTTGAAGATGACCCCTGAACCCTGAACCCTGAACCCTTTTGCGTACCAGACGCTTCGCCCCGGGGCGGGCTCAGCGTCGGCGTGGGGGGATGCGGATGGTTCATTCACGCCGATGCTGCCTGCCCTGAGCGAAGTCGAAGGGAGCGGCGCTTCGCCGCGAAGCGCCGGGTCCGTCGCGCGGGCGCCTTCCCAGTGCAGATGCGCGTGCACCATCACATAGTCGACGTAGCGGTCGCGCTCATCGGGGCGAGCGGCCAGGTGCGCCATCAGCGCTTCATGCCGCTCGGGCGTCAGCGCGCCCTCGGCGGCGGCGGACAGCAGCGTGTCAAAGTCATCGGGATGGCGCGGGGCGTCGTTCATGATTGAGCGGCGAGGGTCTTTCGGATGCACTCGAGCAAGGCGAGTCGGGCTCGGTGCAGGGCGACGCGGACGGCCCCCCCGCTGCGCTGCGTCTGCGAAGCGATGGCGTCGATATCGAACTGCCCGTCGTAACGGAGCGTGATCATCCGCCGGGCCGGTTCGGGCAGCTTCGTGAGGCACTGCCGCAGTGCGGCCAGCCGGGGCTCGCCCATCGGGGCCGCCGCCGCCCGCTGGGCCAGATCGGCCAGCAGCGATTCGTCCACCGGCTTGAGCCGATCGCGCCGTTTGCGTTTAAGATGAGCCAGACACTGGAAATACGCGACTCTGAACGCCCAAGCCGCAAAATCCTCGGTTTCCGACCATTCCTCCGCCTTGGCGACCAGCACCATGTTCGTTTCCTGAAGCACATCCTCCGCCGCGTCGGGTTGGGCGAGGAGGGTCAGGATATATCCGTATAACTGCCGCTGGCAGGATGTGATACGATGAACCAGCAGTTGTTGCGGACTGAGGTTTGACATAGTGTGGGCGTACTCCGCCGGCGTTCAGGGCTGATAGTAAAGTAGCGCTTCGGAGAGAAATGTTACAGCGGACAAAAAAATCTTATCGCCCACGGTGACAAAACCCGCCGTGGCGGCGCATAAGGAGAGACGAGGTCATTTCCGTCGGTCTGGATGAATCGAGAGGCACGTTTGATGGGATCAATCTCCCGTAAAGACCAGTTGACCCGCCAGTTGATGGCGTCCCAGTCGCGCCTTTACGCCTACATCGTAACGCTGGTCCACGACCCGGACCGGGCGCACGACATTCTTCAGAACGCCAACGTCATCATGCTCGGCAAGCTCGACGAGCTGGACGCGGCGACCGAGTTCCTTCCGTGGGCGTACCGCGTGGCGTATTTCGAAGTGCTCAGCGCCCGGCGGGACCTGGCGCGGGATCGCCATCAGTTCAGCGAGTCGTTCGTCGAAACCCTCGCCGACGCCGCCGCGTCCCGTGCGGGTCGCTACGAGGATCGCACGCGCGCGCTTTACCACTGTCTTGATCAGCTCGCGCCCGATCAGCGGAAGATCATCGAGAAGCGCTACATGGCGGACGGGTCCGTCGAGTCGCTGGCCGCGGAGATGCGGCGGCCGTACGGATCGGTGCGTCAATCGCTGTATCGCATCCGCATGGCGCTGGTCGATTGCGTTCGTCGACAGATGGCGACGGAGGAGCACGCATGAGCATGGCGACCCCGGAGCTAATCGAACGGATCATGGGGCAGCTCGACGCGCGTCTCGACGCCGACGAAACGAAAGCGCTCGAGCAGACGCTGGCGGGCGACGTGGCGGCGATGGCGCTGTATCTGGATCTTCTGGACCTGCACGCCACGCTGAGCTGGAAGAACCGGCAGGCCCAGCCGTCGGAAGCGGCGATGCCGGCGCTCATCCTCGAAGAAACGAATCGGGGGGACGAGGGGTTCAGGGTTCGGGGTTCAGGGTTCAGGAAATGGGCGGTCGCCGCCGCAATGCTCATTGGCGCGACGATCGCGATGGCCATCTACTTGTTGTCTTTCACACCGCACGCCGCACACCGCACGCCGCACGCCACATCACCCGTGGCGCTGATGTCCAACGTGTCGGACGATGCGCGTTTCGGGGCGCGGTCGATGCCGGTGCTGCTGGGCTCGGATTTGTCGCCGGGCATGATCGCCCTGGACGCGGGCGAGGCGCAGGTGATGTTCCACAGCGGGGCGGTGATCGACCTGTCGGGCCGGTGCGAATTTGACGTGCGTGGCGTCAACGGCGGCGAGCTTCATCGCGGATTGCTGCACGCCTTCGTGCCGCGCAGCGCCGCGGGGTTCACGGTCACGACGCCCGACGGCGTGAAAGTCGTCGATCTGGGCACGGAGTTCACGCTGCTGGTGACGCCGGACGAACGCACGGAACTGAAGGTCCTTCGCGGGAAAGTCGAGCTTGTCACGCCGACGGGCGTGCGTCATCGCGTGCTCGGCGGTGAGGAATGGACGATCGATCACGCGGGTCTCGCCGCGCAGATCAACTCGGCGACGACGCAGTGGCGTCGCTACGTCGAGCGGATCGACACGGACGCGGCACTCGTCGCGCATTACCGCTTCGACGGCGACGCGGTCAATTCGACGGAATTGCGCGAGGATCATGACGATGCGCGGCTGGCGGGCCGGATCGCCGGTCCGACGCCCGACGACGGTCGGCTGCCGGGCAAGTCGTCGCTGCGCTTCGCCGGGATGCCGGGCAACGATCATGTCGAATTGGGGCAGAGCGCCGGATGGGGCGCGACGTTCAGCGGGTCGTTCACCGTCGCGATCTGGTTCAAGGTCGATCGCTTCGATGCACCTTATCACACGCTCATCGCCGTGCCGGACCGTCAATGGCGACTCGTTCGCATGGGCGAGTCGTCGAAGCTGGTGTTCAACACCGGCTGGCCCAAGGGCGGCGACTCGCTTGAGAGCAAGGTGAATGTGGACGACGGAAAATGGCACTTGGCGGTGATCGCGATGGAGGTCGTGAGCGAGACGCACGCGATCAAATCTTTCTACATCGACGGCGCGGCGCAGGGCGTGCATGACGTGCGCCCGCTGCACGCTTCGGATCAGAACGTCTGGCTCGGATACAACCCGGCGGACCCCAAGGGCAACACCTTCAACGGATGGATCGACGAACTGTTCGTCTTCAATCGGATACTGACCGCGGGCGAGGTCCGCGATCTTTATGAGCATACGGAGCCGAGTTTCGAGTCTCTTGAGAAAGGACAATGAAGATGCGAATGAGAATGAAACAGTTCGGACGGCAAACGGCGATCGCGGCGGCGATGATGATGGGCCTCAGCAGCACGGCGGCCCATGCGGCGCTGCTCTCGCAATACGTCTTTGAAGGCGCGACCGCCAAGGACGTCGTCGGCACGCGCAATCTCTCGGCGGTCGGCGCGGGCGCGACGATCGCCAACGGCGTGGCGACCTTCAGCGGCAGCAGCTCCAACTACATGACCGCCAGCGCCTTTGGCGGCACCGCGTACACCAGCTTCACCGTCTCCCTCTGGGTCAACACCGCGACCGCCAATCAGGGCGGATTCAAGGGCCTTTTCTCCAACAACACGCCCAATACCGCCGGGTTCAGTTGGCAGATCGACAACAACAGCGGCGCCTTCCGAGCCGTCAGCGAACAAGGCGTGACCATCACCGGCCCGACCAGCGGCGCCGGCGCCCCCGCCGCCAACAAATGGCAGAACGTCGTCCTCCGCAAGGTCAGCAACACGTCCGCCGAACTGTATGTCGACGGCGTCCTCGTCGGCACCAGCACCTCCAACCTCGGCAACCTCAACTCGTTCCGCCTGGGCATCAATCGCAACAACGACAACAGCTACGCCGGCCAGTACGACGGCGTGCAAATCTGGGATTCGCTTGTGAGCCCGACGGAGATTCTCAACGCCGGTCGATACACCCCCGCCCACAGTTGGATCGCCGGCAAGGGCTCCGACGTCGGCGGCGACAACACATGGACCCCCGTCATCGGCGGTGAGAACATCACCTTCGACGCGGTCGAAAACCTCAGCGACTCGTCCCTGACCAACATCAACAAGACGTACACCACGCCGATCGGCCAGGGTGCGACCACCGTCAGCAGCACCGTCTTTGGCGGAACCGGCGACGTGTCCTTCGAAATGCTCTTCCGCGTCGGCAATCTCACCGGAACGCACGTGCTCTACGAGATCGGTGGCAACGGCAGCGGCACCAGTCTGATCCTCGTCGACAACGAGCTGCGCTTCTCCACGCAGACCGGCTCGACCGCCAACCTCATGACGCTCAGCACGTCGCTCGACGCGGGCCTCATCAACAAATGGCTCGACGCCACCGTGGTCGTCACCCAGTCCGGCGGCACCGGCACCGCGATGCTCTATCTCAACGGCGTGAGCGTCGGCTCGACCTCGATCGCCTCGGGCTACACCGGTTGGGCCGGCGGCGACGCCTGGGGTATCGGCCGCATCGCCAGCACCCTCGCCGGTACGCTCACCACCGGGTTCACCAACTTTGACGGCGACATCGCCCTGTTCAACCACTACGCCTATGCGCTCAACGGCACCTCCGCCGCCGAGATCGCCGCCGAGCATCTGATCCCCGCTCCGACGGCGTTGCCCGCCGGGCTCGCGCTGCTGGTCCTGTGCATCGTCCGCCGCAACGGGTTTCGTCGTGTGGCGACGGCCGGCGCCTGTCTGAATTGAAGGAGATTGAAGCATGCAACGAATCGCAAAAACCCTCGTGTCCGCCTTCGCCGCCTCGGTCTTCGTGATCGCACCCTTGCATGGGGCGCTCCTTTCGCAGTACACCTTTGACGAGAAAGACGCCACCGACTCCGTCGGCCCCCGCGATCTGTCATCCGTCGGGTCGGGCGTCACATTCTCCGGCGGAACGTCGACTTTCCCCGGCACCAGCACCAATTACCTGCAGACCGCCGCGTTCGGCTCCGCCAGCGAACCGACCTTCACCGTCTCGCTCTGGGTCAACGCGTCGACCATCAACCAGGGCACATTCAAGGGTCTGTTCGCCAACAACAGCGGCGGCGCCTCCGTGGCCAACAGTTGGCAGATCGACTCGAACAATGGGGCGTTCCGGCTCGTGAGCCAGAGCGGCATCGTCATCACCGGCCCGACCAGCGGCGCCGGCGCTCCCGTCGCCAACACATGGCAGAACGTCGTCCTTCGCAAGGTCAGCGCCAGTTCCGTCGAGTTCTACGTCGACGGGACGCTCGTGGGCACCAGTTCCCTGAACCTAGGCAACCTCAACTCGTTCCGCCTGGGCATCAATCGCACGACCGACAACAGCTACGCCGCGAACTACGACCTGGTGCAGATCTGGGACAGCACGGTGAGCGTCAGCGACATCGTCGCCGCCGGTCGCCTCACGCCCGCCCATAGTTGGATCGCCGGCAAGGGCTCCGATCTCAACAGCGACACGACCTGGCTGCCCGTCATCGGTGGTCAGAACATCAACTTCGCATCGACCGAAACCTACACGCCGACCTTTCAGCCCAACATTCCCTTCACTTACACCACGCCCGCCGGCACCGGAGCCGCCAACTCCGACACCGTCTTCGGCGGCTCGGGCAACGCGTCCTTCGAAATGGCCGTCCGGCTCGCCGACCTGTCCGGGCAGCATGTGCTTTGGGAAGTGGGCGGGGCCGGCAGCGGCACGAGTCTGATCCTCGTCAACAATGAGCTGCGCCTTTCCTCGCAGACGACCTCGACCGCGAACCTCATGGTCGCCAGCACGATCCTCGACAGCAGCGCGCTGAGCAAATGGCTCGACATCATCGCCGTCCTCAAGCCCGGCTCCGGCGGGTCCGGCGCGATGGACCTGTACGTCAACGGCGTGCTCGTCGCCACCAGCACGATCGGCTCGGGTTACTCGACGTGGGCCGGGGGAAATACATGGGGCGTGGGCGTGATCGGGACCGGCGGCAACATCGCCGGTACGCTCACCAGCGGTTTCACCAACTTCGACGGCAGCATCGCGCTCTTTAACCACTACGACTACGCCCTGACGTCCTTCGCCGTCAACGAAGCGACTTTCACGCACCTGATCCCGGCCCCCGCGGCCCTGCCGGCGGGACTGGGCCTCTTGAGCATGCTGGCGATGCGCGGGCGGAAATGAAACATGACCGCGATGCGGGAACATCGTGACCTTCATTCAGCGACGGGGCTCGCCCCGCACGGCATGAGGCGTGGTCACTTAAGTCACCACGCCGCGCCGACGGCGATGCGACGGCGCGCCTTCACCATCGTCGAACTCCTCGTCGTCGTCGCCATCATCGCTTTGCTCATCGCCATTCTGCTCCCCTCGCTCGCCAAGGCGCGTTACAACGCCCGGTCGCTCGTCTGCTCCTCCAACAAACACCAGGTCGCCACCATCACCCTCATGTACGCCCAGGATTTCAAGGGCTACTACCCCAACCGTTTCAACGGAACCGTCTCGCATCATCTGCCCTTCTGGTTCGGCACCGCCAGTCTATTCCCGACCTATCACACGATGATCGAAAAGTACTACGGCCCGTCCATCGAAAACAAAGTCCCCACGCTGCTCGTCTGCTCCGTCACGCCCGACGGCGTGCTGCGCGATTCGGTCGGCTGGCCCGGGTACGCCATCTATCGCGGCAACGTGAATCTCTGGGCGGGCTGGGACTGGAAGTACGTCGCCGCCAGCGCGTGCAATCCCGTCCTTCCTCTCGATCAGATGCCCATCCGCATCGGCGACGTCCCCCAGCGACCGCTCGTGGGTGATCTCATCGAGTACATGACCGGCGACTCCGTTAGCGGGTTCACCGGATGGGTCACACCCCACAGCTACCTCCCCGACTTCCACTACCGCGCGATCGGCAACCCCGAAGACATCTCCACCGACCCCCAACCCTTCGCCCTCGGCGACGGCTCCGTCCACATGGCCGCCAAACTCCAGAAAGTCTTCCGAGACGACGGCTACGGCTCCAAATGGTGGATGGCCCCCGGCGAATAAATCACCTGGCCCATACTCCTCCGGCGGGCTTCCTTCCCGATCCTCCCTCTCGCAGGGGGAGGCCGGGAAGGGTATTTCGACAACGGCGACGCGCCCGACGATACGTGCGGCACCGTGCCTTTGTGAAACCCTCCCGATGCCCCTCCCTTCGAGAGAGTTACAAGCGGTTGCGTCCAGGCGTGCATCGTGCTTCAATGACGCGATGAATACACGAGGCATCCTCCCCGCCGTGATTGCGTTTCTCGTGACTGCACTGCCGCTTCATGCGGTCGAGCCCTACAAGCCGGTGGCGCGCACCGTGCCCCCGCCGGGGATCGTACTTCCCGCGGCGGATCGGGATCGGATCGCGCAGGGGTTGGCGAGCGTGAAGGAGCGCATGAAGGGCGTCGACGAGCCGGACATCGAGATGCTCGTCAAGGCGGTCGACCTCGCGTTGGCGTTCGACGAGTTCTACAACCCCAAGGACGCCGCCAAGGCCGACACGCTCCTTCAACTCGCCAACGAGCGGCTTGACGCGCTGGCCAAAGGCGAGCATCCGTGGGCGACGCAGCACGGCAACGTCGTGCGCGGATACCGCAGTGAGGTCGACGGGTCGGTACAGCCGTATGGGCTGGAAATCCCGGAGAATCTGGACCTTTCCAAGCCGGTGCCGCTGTACGTCTGGCTCCACGGCCGCGGCGACAAGGTCACCGATCTGCACTTCCTCGTCGATCGCCTGCACGGCCATGCCCCGATCAGTTCGTTCATCTCCGACGCCATCATCGTGCATCCCTTCGGCCGGCAGTGCATCGGGTACAAGTCCGCCGGCGAAGTCGATGTGCTCGATGTGATCAAGTCCGTGAAGGAGCGCTACCGGATCGACGACGAGCGCATCGCGCTGACGGGCTTTTCGATGGGCGGCGCCGGGGCATGGGAAGTCGGCGCGCACTATGCCGATCACTTCTGCGTCGTTCACTGTGGGGCGGGCTTCGTCGAAGTGCAGCGGTTCATGAACTACGACCTGGCGAACATTCCGCCCATCGAGCAGAAGATGTGGGGCGTGTACAACATCCCCGGTTACGTCCGCAATCTGTTCAACACGCCGACGATCGCCTACTCCGGCGAGATCGACAAGCAGAAACTCGCGGCGGACATCATGAGCGAGGCCTTCAAGGCGGAGGGCCGGGAGCTGCCGCACCTGATCGGTCCGGGCATGGGCCACAAGTATCATCCCGACACGCTCAAGGAAGTCATGGCCTTCGTGCAGGACGCGGTGAAGAAGGGCCGCGATGAGCATCCCAAGGAGTGGCACCTTCAGACGCAGACGCTGCGCTACAACCGGATGGGGCCTTTCGCCGCCGAGGCGCTGGAGCATCACTGGCTCGATTCGCGCGTCGATGCGCATCAGGTGGCGGGCGGACAATGGGCTCTGACCACCAAGAACATCGCGGGGGTCGATGTGCCGGCGGACGGTGCGAGCATCGTGCGGTGTCAGATCGACGCACAGCCGGTCGAAGCGCCGGTCGCGCCGGGCGTCGATCATGCGACGTTCTGGAAGCGCGACGGCCAATGGCAGCCGGGCGTGTTCGACGCTTCGCCGCGCAAGCGGCCGGGTCAACAGGGGCCCATCGATGACGCCTTCATGGACCCGTTCCTCCTCGTGACGCCGACGGGTCGGAGCGACAATGCGCTTTTTGAGCAGTGGATGAACTTCGAGCTCGACCACGCCCGCACGCACTGGCGCGCCGTCTTCCGCGGCGACATGCGCACCAAGAATGACGCCGACGTCACCGCCGACGACATTAAGAACTACCACCTCGTGCTCTTCGGCGACGAAAAATCCAACAAGCTCATCGCGCAAATCGCCGGGAAATTGCCGATGAAAATCGTCGACGGCGATCGCGTGAATCTGATGATCTATCCCAATCCGCTCAACCCCCGGAAGTATGTGGTGTTGAATTCCGGGCCGACGTTCCGGGAGGCGGACGATCTGAACAACTCGCTTCAGAACCCCAAGCTCGGCGACTGGGCCGGGATCGACATGACCGTCAGCCCGGATCAGAAGTATCCCGGCAAGGTGATCGAAGCGGGCGTGTTCGACGAGCACTGGCAGCTTGTCGGCCCGGTGAAGTGATGCACTCCCCTTTCGAGAGAGAGGAGTCAGAGTTGCATCACGCCGGCGAGGGGATCGTCTCGATGACCTGCTGGATAATGCGGCTGGTCGTCAGCGGCGAGCCGTCGTGCATGTAGGTCTTGGCGATGACGCGGTGGGCGCAGACGGGCAGCACATTGGAAATGATGTCGTCGGGCACGACATAGTCGCGCTGATGCACGAGCGCCGTGGCCCGAGCGGCCTGCGCCAGGGCCAGCGTCCCGCGCGGGCTCACGCCGATCTGGAGCTGATCGCTGGTGCGCGTCCCGGCGGCGATGCGGATGATGTAATCGACGAGCGATTCGTCGATGCGGACATGGTTGACGCGGTCCTGAAGTTCGATGACGTCTTCGCGCGTCATGACGGGTTCGAGGCGCTGAAGCGCGGTCAGCGAGGGCTGCTGCGTGATGATGCGGGCTTCGTCCTCCGTCGAGGGATACCCGAGGTTGAGGCGCATCAGGAATCGATCGAGTTGATTCTCCGGCAGGAAGTACGTGCCCTCGAACTCGAAGGGATTCTGCGTGGCGATGACCATGAACGGCGGGGGCAATCGGCGCGTCTGCCCATCGACCGAGACCTGCGCTTCGTTCATCGCTTCGAGCAGGGCCGACTGCGTGCGCGGCGTCGTGCGGTTGATTTCGTCGGCGAGCAGGATGTTCGAAAAGATCGGCCCGGGCTTGAAGGTGAACTGCTCGGACTCCTGGCTGTAGACAGTCACGCCGATCACGTCGGCCGGGAGCATGTCAGGCGTGAGCTGAAGCCGGGCGAACTGGCAGTCGAGACTGCGGGCCAGGGCATGGGCGAGCACGGTCTTGCCCACGCCGGGCACGTCCTCGATGAGCACATGCCCGCGGGCCAACAGGCAAACGAGCAGCTTTTCGACGGCTGACTTGTTGCCCATGTAGACGCTGGAGATGTTCTGCCTCAGGCGTTCAAGACGTTCCATACAACCACTCGGAAATGGTGAGGTGGGCATTATAACATGACGCGGCCACTTGGCACGCCGCCGCGGTTGGGTTCTAATGTTTAGCGAGGCCGCTTGCGGCCTGCTTCCTTCCTGTAGGAGTCGGCATGAGCTTCGATCGAATCACAGTTCTGGGCGACGGCGCGATGGCCACCGTTTGCGCCATGCTTTTGGCCTCCAAAGGCAAGCGCGTGACCATGTGGGGCCCGTTCGCCGAGCATGTGCATCAGATGGTGCAGACCCGCACCAATGAACGCTACCTGCCCGGGTCGCATCTGCCCGAGTCGCTGCATCTGACCGCCGACGATGACGAAGCGGTCCATCGCACCGAACTGATCGTCTCGGCGATTCCGACTCAGTACATCCGTTCCGTCTGGCAGCGCATCCGCCCGCACACCCCCCCTTCCGTCGGCATCGTCTCGGTCGCCAAGGGCATCGAAACCGAAACCATGCTCCGCCCCACGCAGATTCTCACCGATGTGCTGACCGACAACCCCGATGGCCCGCCGCGCCCGCTCGCCGCCTTGTCCGGCCCGTCGATCGCGCGCGAGCTGTCCCGGTGTCTGCCCGCCACGGTCTGCATCGCCGGCGATGACGAGTCGTTCATTCTCGCATTGCAGGAGCTTTTCACCACGCAGTGGTTCCGCGTGTACACCAATCCCGATCTGCTCGGCGTCGAGCTGGCCGGTGCGACGAAGAACGTCATCGCCATCGCCGCCGGGATTCTCGACGGCCTCGCCGCCGGTTACAACGCCAAGAGCGCCCTGCTTTCCCGCGGACTCGCCGAGATCGCCCGACTCGGCGCGGCGATGGGCGCCCGCTCCGATACGTTTTTCGGCATCGCCGGCGTCGGCGATCTGGCGACGACGTGCTTCTGCCCCGAAGGCCGCAACCGCACCGCCGGCGAAATGCTCGGCAAAGGCATGAAGCTCGACACCGTGCTGGAGCGCATTCAAGGCGTCGTCGAAGGCGTGCCGACGACGCGCGCCGTGATGAAACTCGCCGAGAAATTTCGCGTCGAAATGCCCATCACCGCCGCGGTGAACGATGTGCTCTTCGAAGGTCTGGACCCCATCGACGGCATCGCCCGCCTCATGAGCCGCGAACCCAAACAGGAACGCGTACGATGAGCAACTGTTGCGGGTCCAAAGCGTCATGCCCCAAACGCGCATCATCTATGAAACCCAGCGCCTTCTGCTGCGGCAGATGACGCCCGACGACGCTGCGCTCTGGCATGGCATTCTCAGTGATGCGCAGGCGATGCGTTTTTATCCGAGGGTTTACACGCGGGACGAAGCGGACGAGTGGACCGCGAAGAATCTCCGCCGCTATGAGCGCGACGGCGTGGGGCTTTGGGTGGCGCAGCGTCGTGACGATCGGCAATTCGTCGGCGTGTGCGGCATCACCATTCAGTTCATCGACGGCGTCGGCGAACACGAAATCGGCTACCAGATGCTCCCGGCCTTCTGGCGTCAGGGCTACGCCACCGAGGCCGCCGCCGGGGCTCGCGATTACGGGTTCACCACGCTGGGGCTTCGCCGGCTGGTGTCATGGATGGGGCCCGACAATCTGCCGTCGCGCCGCGTCGCTGAGAAGGTCGGAATGACGCTCGAAAAGCAGACGATCCAAGCGACCAGCGGCAAGCCGCACGTCGTTTACGCCATACGCCCCGCCGCCGGGCGTGCCGAAGGCCTATGGTGAATTCGTACTAATTTCGAATCGGATGCTACAAGCATTCGCGGCGATCGATCGCTATGGTAATAGTGCATCGAGGCACAATTCTGGAGCCCCCATCATGCCGACGAAACTTCTGAGCGATGCGCAGGTCAGTCAATGGCAAGCGGACGGGTATCACATGGAACGCGGTCTGTTCACGCCCGAGGAGATCGATCTGCTCCGCCGGGCAGCGAAGGAGGATCGCGCGATGGATGAACACGCGCTGGGCCGGGCTGACGGCGAAGGCGGGACCGTGCGGCTGTCGCTCTGGAACCATCCGGGCGAAGGCATCTACGGCATGATCGCGCGCTGCCGGCGCGTCGTCGAACGCGCTGAGCAACTTCTTGATGACGAGGTGTATCACTATCACTCGAAGATGATCATGAAGGACGCCAAGATCGGCGGCGCCTGGGCGTGGCATCAGGACTACGGCTACTGGTACAAGGACTGCGTGCTGTGCCCCGATCTCTTGAGCGTCTTCATCGCCGTCGATCCCTCCACCAAGGAAAACGGCTGCCTGCAAGTCCTCCGCGGATCGCATCGCCTCGGCCGCATCGACCATGTGCTTACCGGTCAACAGAGCGGGGCCGACCCCGATCGCGTCGAAGCCGCTCGCAAACATCTGGAACTGGTCCACTGCCTGATGGAGCCCGGCGATGCGCTCTTCTTCCATGCCAATACGCTCCATCGCAGCGATCAGAACCGCTCCGACAATCCGCGCTGGTCGATGATCTGCTGCTACAACTCAAAGCACAACGATCCGTACGCGCCCGGCAAACATCCCAACTACACGCCGCTGTCGAAGGTCGATGACAACATGGTGCTCAAGGCCGGCACGAAGCGCTTCGGCGACGGCGATGACCCCGGCTGGCTCTCCAACACCGCCCGCAGCAGCGCCGCACGGCTCGCCGCCGGCTCCGGTGACAAGCACGGATGAGCCCCCGCCCTGAAGCCGACCAACTCGATTATCACCCCCGTCTGCCCCAGCGGCGCGACGTCGGCATCGGGTGCGTCGGCAGCGGGTTCATCATGGCCGACTGTCAGCTCGTCGCCTATCGCAACGCCGGGCTCAACCCCGTCGCCATCACGTCGCGCAAACTCTCCAACGCCCGCCTCGTCGCCGAGCGCCATCAGGTCACCACCGTGTATCGTCATTACCGCCGTCTGCTCGATGACGAGCGCGTCGCCGTGCTCGACATCGCGGTGCCGCCGGATGTGCAGTACGGTGTCATTCGCGACGCCGTGCAGCATGGCAATCACATCAAAGGCATCCTCGCGCAGAAGCCGCTCGGCATCGACTACGCGCAGGCGAAGCGTCTCGTCGCCATGTGCCGCGACGCCGGGATCACGCTGGCGGTGAATCAGAACATGCGATGGGACCAATCGGTGCGGGCGTGCAAGCAGCTTCTGGATCGCGGCGACCTGGGCGAGCCGGTGTTCGCGACGATCGAGATGCGGGCGATTCCGCACTGGATGCCGTGGCAGAAGCGACAGGGCTGGCTGACGCTGCGCGTGATGTCGATTCATCATATGGACACGTTCCGCTACTGGTTCGGCGACCCCGTGCGCCTCTACGCCAGTACGCGCCCCGACCCGCGCACCAGCTTCGATCACACCGACGGCATCTGCACGTACATACTCGAATACGAACGCGGCCTGCGGGCGGTGGGCATAGACGACGTCTGGGCCGGTCCGGCGCGCGAGGGCGGGGCGCCCGACATCGGCATCCGCTGGCGCGTCGAAGGCACGCAAGGCATGGCCCGCGGGACGATCGGCTGGCCCGACTACCCCAAGCCGACGCCCAGCACGATCGACTTCACGACGACGCGCTCCGGCAAATGGCACAAGCCGCGCTGGCGCAAGGTCTGGTTCCCCGACGCCTTCGTGGGCCCGATGGCGGAGCTGATGTGCGCGATGGAGGAACAACGCCCGCCGACGATCAGCGGCGACGACAACCTCAACACCATGGCGCTCGTCGAAGCGGCCTATCGCTCCGCCGAGAAACATCGCGCGGTGGCGCTCAAGGAGATCACACGTTAAGGAGCTTTCATGGAACTGGGCATCATCAATTCCGCCTTCGCGCAGGCCGGCAAAGGCACCGAGTTCGGCCTCGAACAGATCGCGCGGCTCGGATTCGACACCGTCGACATCTTCACCGATCCGCTCGACATCGACACTGCTGAACGACAATTGATTCCGACGGCGGCGAAGCGCCTGGGCCTGCCCATCCGCAGCATCTGCTGCGTCGCGCTGGGGCTCATCGATCTCAATCCCTCCGTGCAGCGATTTCATCTGGACCGCTGCCGCGCGTTCATCGACTTGTGCGCCGAATTTCAGGCGCGCAATCTGCTCCTGGTGCTCGGCGAATACATCTGGCAGCAGGAAGTGATTCCGCCGGCCGAGCAATGGCGGTGGGCCGTCGAAAACACGACATTGCTCGGGGATTATGCCAAAACGCGCGGCGTGCAGATCGTCATCGAACTCGAACCCTTCCGTGCTTCGCTGATCAACACGGTCGACACGATGCTCAAGTTTCTCGCCGACGTGAATCTTCCGGGGGTCGTCGAAGCGAACTGCGATCTGTCGCATCTTTACCTGATGGGCATCGGCCCGGATCAGATCGCCCGGCTCGGACCGCGCATTGAACATGTGCATCTATCCGACTGCGACGGCAAAGTGCACGGCGATCTGCCCCCCGGCCGAGGCGTCGTCCCGCTCATCGACTACGTCCGCGCTCTCAAAGCGGCGGGCTACGACAAGACGATCAGCATCGAACTCGAATACAGCCCGCAGCCGCAGCGCATCGTCGAATGGGTCGAGGAAGCGTACATGAAGACCGCCGCAATCATGGACGCAGCCGGGTGTCGGGGATGAAGATGCATACATGAAAAAGCCCACGGCGTGAGGCCGTGGGCTTCGGGGGTTTACATCTGTTGTCGGCGAGCGGTGGTTACTCGGTGGGCTCGACGACGGGGGGAATCGGGCTGGTGGCTTCGAGTTCCTCGATGCTGGGCATCTCGGCGCCAGCGGCCTCGGCGGCGCGGGTCGCTTCGGCGATGATCTGCTGCTCCGTCTGCTGGGGCTGGGCGATGGGCTCGCCCTTCTTGAGAAGCTGGAGCTGGGCGTAGGGCTTGAAGCCGGTGCCGGCGGGGATGAGGTGTCCGAGGAGGACGTTTTCCTTGAGGCCGATGAGCTCGTCGCGGCGGCCGGCGAGGGCGGCTTCGGTGAGCACCTTGGTGGTCTCCTGGAACGATGCACCGGAGAGCCACGATTCAGACTGGAGCGAGGCCTTGGTGATGCCAAGGAGCAGCGTGCGGGCGGTCGCCGGACGCGGGCGCTTGGCCTTGGCCGGCTCCTTGCCGTCGGCTTCGGCACGGGCGTTGGCTTCCTTGACCTCGGCCTTTTCGACAATCGCGCCGACGGGCAGATTCGTGCCGCCGGGTTCGGAGATTTTCACGGCCTTGGCCAGCACATTGTTCGCCGCACGGAAGCGGAACTTGTCCACCACGTCGAACGGCAGCAGGTCCGTATCGCCGGGCGTCTCCACGCGGACCTTGCGGAGCATCTGCGTGACGATGACTTCGATGTGCTTGTCGTTGATGGGCACGCCCTGAGCGCGGTACACATTCTGCACCTCTTCGAGCAGATAGTTGTAGAGCGCTTCTTCGCCCTTGATGCGAAGAATGTCGTGCGGGATCAGCGGGCCGTCGATGAGCGGATCGCCTGCGGTGACGTAGTCGCCTGTGTGCACGAGCAGGTGACGATCCTGCGGGACGTGGTGCTCCTTCTCGAGCGTTTCGGACTTGATGATGATGGTCATCTTGCCGCGGCGCTTGTCGGAGCGAAGCTCGACGGTGCCGGAGATTTCGGCCATGACCGCCGGCTCCTTGGGCTTGCGGGCCTCGAAGAGCTCGGTGACGCGGGGCAGACCGCCGACGATGTCGGCCGACCCGGCCACTTCGCGCGGCTGGCGGGCGAGCATGTGACCGGCGTCGATTTTCTGACCTTCGGTCACTTCGATACGCGCCTTGGCGGGCAGGTAATGGAAGTCGAGGATCTTGC
This sequence comes from Planctomycetota bacterium, assembly GCA_016125255.1. NCBI lineage: Bacteria > Pseudomonadati > Planctomycetota > Planctomycetota bacterium. The sequence continues at coordinate 144,108 of WGMD01000003.1, forward strand.
CGTCGGGGCCGTCGATGACGATGCGCGGATGGCGCTCGCCCTTGTGTTCGATGACCACGAGCAGTTCGGCGGCGCCGGCGCCACGCGTTGACGAATCCTTCTCGGCTCGGACGGTTTCGCCGACGATGATGTCCTCGAAGCGGACGCTACCGGCCTTCTCGGCGAGAATCGGCGTGCGGTGCGGGTCCCAGACGACCAGCTCCTGGGCCTTCTTCACCGTGTCGCCGGGCTTGACCAGAATCGACGCACCGTACGGCACCTTGTAGTGCTCAAGCTCGCGGCCCTTCGGATCGAGCACGGCGATTTCACCGTTGCGCTTCAGGGCGCTCAGGATCGCCTTGCCGTTTTCGTCCACGGTCGGCACTTCATTACAGTCGCGCAACTGGATCGTACCGGCGTGCATCGACTGGATGGCGTTCTCGAGCAGACGACGCGTCGCCACGCCGCCGGTGTGGAACGTACGCATGGTGAGCTGCGTGCCGGGCTCGCCGATGGACTGAGCGGCGATGATGCCGACGGCCATACCTTCTTCGACGAGGTGGCCCGTCGAGAGGTCCTGGCCGTAGCACTTGGCACAGATGCCCAGCGTGCTTTCGCAGGTCAGCGGGCTGCGGACCATCACGCTGTCGATGCCCAGGTCTTCGACCTTCAGGGCGGCGTCTTCGGTGATGATCTCGTTTTCCTGCACGATCAGTTGATCGGTGATCGGATTGCGGATCGTCTCGCGGGCGATGCGGCCGATGATCGACTCGCGCAGGGGCACGTCGATTTCCTCGCCCTTGTAGGTCGCATGCTTGGAGATGCCGGCCGCGGTGCCGCAGTCGCGCTCGTTGATGATGACGTTCTGAGCGACGTCGGCGAGCTTGCGGGTCAGGTAGCCGGAGTCGGCGGTCTTGAGCGCGGTGTCGGCCAGACCCTTGCGGGCGCCGTGCGTCGAGGAGAAGTACTCGAGCACGTTGAGGCCTTCACGGAAGTTGGCTCGGATGGGCGTTTCGATGATTTCGCCCGACGGCTTGGACATAAGACCGCGCATGCCGGCGAGCTGCTGCATCTGGCTGATGTTACCGCGGGCGCCCGAGTCGCTCATCAGGTACACCGGGTTCAGATACGGCTTGCCTTCCTTGGATTCGATCGGGACGAGCTTGCCGTCCGGATCGCGGCGATCGTTTTTCAGTTCGCCGACGAGTTCTTTGGTGACTTCTTCGCGGCAGTGCGCCCAGATGTCGAGCAACTGGTTGTAGCGTTCACGCTCGGTCAGCGCACCGGCGTCGAAGGCCTTCTCGACGCGGTCGACCTTCTTCTGCGCCGCGTTGATGATGGCGTGCTTCTTGGCGGGGATGCGCAGATCGGTCACGGCGAAGGACAGACCGGCGAGCGTCGAGTGCTTGAACCCGACCTGCTTCATGGCGTCCAGGAAGTCGATCGTGGCGGGCTTGCCGTTGTAGGCGAACACGTCGTCGATGACGCGGGCGCAGCCCTTCTTGCCAAGAGCGCAGTTGTAGTAAGGCATCTGCGGCGGGCACTGATCATTGAAGATCAGGCGGCCGACGGAGGTGACGACACGACCGTTGGCCGGGAACGGCTGCGGGTTGTCCTTCTGCCCGCTGACGATTTCCGCGTACCGCCCCTTGGGGAAGCGCACTTCGATCGGGTCGTGGATCGTGATCTTCTTGAGGTCGTAGGCGAGGAACGCTTCAGACGCATCGCGGAAGCGAGGCGGCTTGGGCGCGTTCTCGACGACATCGCGCGGCGGCACCACCGTCAGGTAGTACACGCCCATGACGATATCCTGCGACGGCGAAATGATCGGATTGCCGTTGGCCGGCGAAAAGATGTTGTGCGTCGAAAGCATCAGCACATGCGCTTCGGTCTGCGCTTCGATCGACAGCGGCAGGTGGACGGCCATCTGGTCGCCGTCGAAGTCGGCGTTGAAGCCCGTGCAGACGAGCGGGTGAATCTTGATGGCGTTGCCTTCGACGAGCACCGGCTCGAAGGCCTGAATGCCCATGCGGTGCAGCGTCGGAGCGCGATTGAGCATGACGGGGTGCTGGTAGATCACCTCTTCGAGCACGTCCCAGACTTCCTCGTCCTTGCGCTCGAGCATGCGCTTGGCCGACTTGATCGTGTCAGCGAGGCCATGCTCCTTGAGCTTGCGGATGATGAACGGCTGATAGAGCTCCAGCGCGATCTTCTTGGGAAGACCGCACTGATGCAGCTTCAGTTCGGGGCCGACGACGATCACGGAGCGGGCCGAGTAGTCGACGCGCTTGCCCAGCAGGTTTTCGCGGAAGCGGCCCTGCTTGCCTTTGATCATGTCGGTCAGCGACTTGAGCGGACGGTTGGACGATCCGAGCACCGGGCGGCGGCAGCGGCCGTTGTCGAACAGCGCGTCGACGGCCTGCTGAAGCATGCGCTTTTCGTTGCGAATGATGACCTCGGGCGCGTTGAGGTCCATCAGCTCCTTGAGACGGTTGTTGCGGGTGATGATGCGGCGGTACAGGGCGTTCAGGTCGCTGGTGGCGAAATTGCCCGACTCGAGCAGCACCAGGGGACGCAGGTCCGGCGGAATCACCGGCACGACATCCATGACCATCCACTCGGGATTGTTTTCCGAGCTGCGAATCTGATCGACGATCTTCAGACGCTTGGACAGGTCCTTGACCTTGAGCTTGGACCGGGTCGTGTCCAGTTCGAGGCGGAGTTCCGCCGCCAGCGCCGCCAGATCGAGGCGCGAGAGCAGCTCCTTGACCGCCTCGGCGCCCATGCGGGCGTCGAAGCTCGTTGAACCATACTTGCCCACGGCCTCGCGATACTCGTCTTCGGTGAGCATCTGCTTGGTCTTGAGCGGGGTGTCGCCCGGATCGATGACGACGTAGTCCTGGAAGTAGATGACCTTCTCGAGGTCGCCGGTCTTCATCGCCAGCAGGTTGCCCAGGCGGCTGGGCATGGCCTTGAAGAACCAGATGTGCACGGTCGGGGCGGCGATGTTGATGTGGCCCATCCGCTTGCGGCGGACGCGCGAATGGGTCACCTTCACGCCGCAGCGATCGCAGATGATGCCCTTGAACTTCGTGCCCTTGTACTTGCCGCAGGCGCATTCGTAGTCGCGCTCGGGCCCGAAGATGCGCTCGCAGAACAAGCCGTCCTTCTCAGGGCGATATGTGCGGTAGTTGATCGTCTCGGGCTTCTTGACTTCACCGAAGCTCCAGGAGCGAATGTCATTAGGGCTCGCCAAGGTGATCTTGACGGAGCCGTAGTCGTTAATCCGATCGTAAAGATTCTCAGCCATATGGATACACGCTCCTGTTGGGAGGCATCGTCTCTTGTCTAACCACGCTCAGCACACGCGGCGGTCGCTCATTCAGAGCAGTGACCCGCCTTCGAGCTGCTTCTTCTCGAGCGTGATGTTCAGGCCCAGGCCGCGGATTTCGTTGCAGAGCACGTCGAAGGCGACGGGCATGCCCGCTTCGAGCTTGTTGGTGCCCTTGACCATCGACTCGTAGATCTTGGTGCGACCTTCGACGTCGTCGGACTTGACGGTGAGCAGTTCCTGCAGGATGTACGCCGCGCCGTACGCTTCCAGCGCCCACACTTCCATCTCACCAAACCGCTGGCCGCCCGTGCGGGCCTTGCCGCCGAGGGGCTGCTGCGTGATGAGCGAGTACGGGCCGGTCGCGCGGGCGTGGATCTTGTCATCCACCAGGTGATGTAGCTTGACCAGATACATGTAGCCCACGGTCGTGCGCTGATCGAACGGTTCGCCGGTGCGGCCGTCGTAGAGCTGGACCTTACCGCCGGGCGGCATGACGGTCTGGTTCTCGTCGGACGGGCAAGGCGTATGCGTGTCCGCACATTCCTTGATGCGGCTGCGCACATGGTCGTTGGCTTCGGCGATCGCGCTGTGGACTTCGTCTTCCGTCGCGCCGTCGAAGACGGGCGTGACGGCCTGGAAGCCCAGCACCGCGGCGGCCCAGCCCAGGTGCGTCTCGAGAATCTGCCCCACGTTCATGCGCGAAGGCACGCCCAGCGGATTGAGCAGCACTTCGACCGGGCGGCCGTCCTCGAGGAACGGCATGTCCTCCTGCGGCACGATGCGGGCGATGACGCCCTTGTTGCCGTGACGACCGGCCATCTTGTCGCCGACCGAGAGCTGACGCTTGGTGCACAGGTAGACCTTGACCATCTCCAGCACGCCCGAAGGCAGCTCGTCGCCGCGCTTCATGTGAGCGAGCTTGCGCTCCTTCTCGGCAAGCACGGCGGCGATGCGCGGCCAGAACTGGCCGTGAATCTGCTCCGCCTGCTGCTGAGCCGTCTTGGAGCCCTTGATCCACTTGGTCTTGAAGTTCTCGATCTGCTCGAGAATGACCTCGTCGATTTCCGAAGCGCCGACCTTCTGACGCGTCGACGGGTCGACCATCGGCGTGCCGGTGACTTCGTTGATCTGATCCACCATCTGACGGAACAGCGTGATGGCCTTGCCGTGCTGGCCCTTCTCGTAGTCACGCATTTCCTTCTTGAGCTGCTTCTTCTGATCGTCGCTCATGTGCATGCGGCGGCTGAAGCGCTTGGCCGCGATGACCACGCCTTCCGTCCCCGCCGGCACTTCCAGCGAATCGTTCTTCACATCTTCGCCGGCCCGGCCGAAGATGGCGTGCAGCAGCTTCTCTTCCGGCGTCAGTTCGCTCTTGGACTTGGGCGAAACCTTGCCCACGAGGATGTCGCCGGGCTTGACGTGCGTGCCGATCTGGATCACGCCGTATTCGTCGAGACTCGCAAGCTGCTTTTCCGACACGTTGGGAATGTCACGCGTGAATTCCTCGCGGCCGAGCTTCGTCTCGCGGGCTTCGACGTCGAACTCCTCGATGTGGATCGAGGTGAACGTGTCGTTCTTGACGAGGTTTTCGTTCATCACGATCGCGTCTTCGAAGTTGTAGCCGTCGAACGTGTTGAACGCGACCATGACGTTCTTGCCCAGCGCCAGTTCGCCCTGCGAAGTGGCGGCGCCGTCGGCGATGATCTGACCCTTCTTGACCTTCTGGCCGAGCTTGACGATCGGCCGCTGGTTCAAACAGGTCTTCTCATTGAGGCCCACGAACTTGCGAAGCACGTATTCGTCGGCGTTGTCGATGACGATGTGCTGCGCGTCGATGCTCGTGACCGTGCCGGCGTTGCGGGCGATCACCACCATGCCCGAGTTCTTGGGCACTTCCTTTTCCATGCCCGTCGAAACGATCGGCGGCTCAGACTTGATGAGCGGCACGGCCTGGCGCTGCATGTTCGAACCCATCAGCGCGCGGTTCGCGTCGTCGTGCTCCAGGAACGGAATCAGCGCCGCCGACACGCCGACGATCTGCTTGGGGCTGATGTCGACGTACTCGACCTGCGACGAGTCGATCTGGGCCAGTTCGCCCTTGATGCGGGCGAGGCAGTGACCGCTCGTCAGCTTGCCGTCGTCGCCGACCGCGTCGTTGGGGGTCATGATGGTGAGCATCTCTTCGTCAGCGCGAAGATAGACGTGATCGCCGGTGATCTTGCCGCTCTTGACCTTCTGATACGGCGTGAGCAGGAAGCCGTACTCGTCGATCATGGAGTAGATGCCCAGCGACGCGATCAGGCCGATGTTCGTACCTTCCGGCGTTTCGATCGGGCAGATGCGTCCGTAGTGCGAGATATGCACGTCGCGGACTTCGAAGCCGGCGCGCTTGCGGTTCAGACCGCCCGGGCCCAGCGCCGAAAGACGACGCTCGTGCGTGAGCTGCGAAAGCGGGTTCGTCTGGTCGACGACCTGCGACAGTTCGCCGCGGCCGAAGAAGAAGTCGATCGACGAACTGATCGCCTTGGAGTTGATCAGGTCCGCGATCTTGGAAAGCTCATCGGGGTCCTTGACGCTCATGCGCTCCTGCACCGTGCGGCGAAGCTTGAGGAAACCCTTGCGCATCTCTTCGACGGCAAGCTCATCAAGCGTGCGCAGACGGCGGTTGCCCAGATGGTCGATATCGTCGACGTGGGCGTCGTTGCGGTTGGAGCGCAGATCCAGCAGGTACTTGAGCACCGCCATGAAGTCCTCAGCGCGGATCTTCATGTCGGTTTCGGGGATGTTCAGGTTGAACTTGCGGTTGATGCGGAACCGGCCGACCTTGCCCAGGCGGTAGCGGTTCTCATCGTAGAACTTCTCGGCGAACAGGGCCCGGGCCTTGTCGACCTGCGGCGGGTTGCCGGGGCGCAGACGGGCGTACAGACGCAAGAGCGCCGCTTCATATTCGGTGTGATCGGGGAACTGATCGGTCCGCTCGGCGGCGATCGTGTTGAGGATCAGAGGGTCGGCGGCGTTGGAGATGACCTCGACATTCTTGAGGTTCGACGCCTGCACCTTGCCGATCGCTTCGCCGATCTGGTGAGCGGCGCCGACGAGTTCCTCGCCGGTCTCCTTGTCGATGATCGGCGCGGCGGCGTAGTGCTCGGGCTTGAGCTTGCCGACGGCGACGGACTCGACTTCGTAGAACGCCTTGAGCAGCGACGCGGTGGTCGAGAACTTCTCGTCCATGGCGCGCATGAAGGTCGTGGCGGCGATCTTGGTCGACTGGTCGATGCGCATCGCCAGCACGTCCTTCTTCGTCACCTCGATCTCGATCCACGACCCGCGCTCGGGAATGATGCGGGCCGAGTGCAGCGGGCGGTCCGATTCGAGCGACGCGACCGAGAAGTCCACGCCGGGCGAACGGTGAAGCTGATTGACGATGACGCGCTCGGCGCCATTGACGATGAACTCGCCGCCGCCCATCAGGATCGGAATCTCGCCGAGGTAAATCTCTTCTTCGGGCAGCTCGGCCACGTCCTTGCGGATGAGGCGCACGGCGATGCGGAACGGCATGCCGTAGGTCAGCCGAAGCTCGCGGCACTCGTCGGGCGTATAGCGCGGCTCGTCGAGCTTGTAATAGAGATACTCCAGCTTCATCGTGCCGTCGTAGGACTCGATGGGGAAAATCTCGCGCAAGAGCGCTTCCAGGCCCATGCCCTTGGTGCGCTTGTCGTAAGTTTTCTCAAGCTGGAGGAACCGTTCGTACGCCGCCTGCTGAACCTCGATGAGGTTCGGAATCGGAAGCGCATCGCCGCGTTTGGAGTAATCGCGCACTTTCGTCACGCGCATCGATCACCTCGATCATGCAAGTGTTGAGTCGAGCACAGATTGTTGGGTTCGTAGTGGAATAGCCGCCAAGCCCAATCCGGTTCTACCGCAAAACCCAAGCCGTGGTTGAATCCATAGTTTAGTCCCGGCGATCCCCTTCGGCAAGCCGAGATGGGATTTTCCGAGTTTCCGCGCTGATTTCGCAGCCGACGGAAAAAGGTAAACGGGGCTGCGGACCGGCCTACCCCGGCCCGCAGCATCCCGATACCTTCATGTAACCCGCGAGGGTTACTTGATTTCGACTTCGCCGCCGGCTTCCTTGATCTTCTCGGCCAGCGCGTTGGCTTCGTCCTTGGTGATCCCTTCCTTGACGGGCTTGGGAGCGCCATCGACGAGGTCCTTGGCTTCCTTGAGGCCCAGACCGGTCGCTTCGCGGACGGCCTTGATGACCTGGATCTTCTTGTCGCCGGCGCCCTTGAGGATCACGTCGAACGCGGTCTTCTCTTCGGCCGCCGCTTCGCCGCCGCCTGCCGCCGGACCGGCCATCATGACCGCCCCGCCCGCCGCCGGCTCCAGGCCGTACTCGGCCTTGAGGTAATCCTTCAGGTCGACCGCCTGCTTGAGGGTCAGACCCGCGATCTTGTCGCCGAGCTCCTTGATCGCCGCATCGAATGTTGCCGTGTCGGACATGTTCGGACTCCAATCAGTAAAAGTTTCCCTGCCCAAGAGGCGATCGACCTTCGATCATTTCATCCGCCGAAGCGGACCAGTCGGGCAGCCGGAAAAGTTCGGTTCGTGTGTTACGCCACCTTCGTGACGGCTTCGCCCTTCTCGAGTTTCTCTTCGATCGTCTTGAGGATCGAAGCGATGTTGTTGCCGGCGCTGGTGGCCGCGCTGATGATGTTGCCGGCGGGGCTGAGGATGACCTGAATGACCTGGGCCTGGGCCTCGACGCGGGTCGGGAACTTGCTCAGGCGATCGACGTCCTTGGCGCCGAACACCGTGCCCTCCATGACCGCGCCCTTGATCTGAAGATTGGGCATCTTCTTGACGAAGTCGATCAGGTCGCGCGCCACATTCACGACGCTCTCGCCGCCGCTCACCACGGCCGTCGGCCCCTCGATCAGCTCGTTGATGGCTTCGAGACTCGTGCCGGTCAGCGCCTTGCGGGCCAGCGAGTTCTTGACCACGGTGATCTTCACGTCGTTCTTGGCGAACGAGGAGCGAAGCTGACGCGTGTCGTTGGCGGTGATGCCGCGGATGTCGATCAGGACGGCGCCGTCCAGGTCAGCGAACTGACGCTGGTACAGGTCGATGATCATGCTCTTGACGGGTTTGCTCATGGTGCACCTTTGCGTGCTGCGGTTGTCTTTGTTGTGAAGAAGATCAGGACACGTTGGTGATCAGGACGCCGGGCGTCATCGTGCCCGAGAGACTGATCTTCTTGATGTACTGGCCCTTGACCGAGCTGGGCTTCATGCGGACGATCGTGTCGAGCATCGCCTGCGCGTTCTCCGCGATCTGCTGCTCGGAGAAGGAGAACTTGCCGACGGGCGCATGCACGTTGCCGCCCTTGTCGGTGCGGAACTCGATCTTGCCGGCCGCGTATTCGCGAACCGCCTTCTCCACGTCCGCCGTCACCGTCCCGGCCTTGGGCGAAGGCATCAGACCCTTGGGGCCCAGCACCTTGCCGAGCTTGCCCACGTAACGCATCGTGTCCGGGCTCGCCACCGCCACGTCGAAATCCATCCAGCCCTCTTCGACGCGCTTGGCCAGCTCTTCGCCGCCCGCTTCGATCGCCCCGGCCTTCTTGGCCGCTTCGACCTTGTCGGCGCCGCAGAAGCACACGACCCGCTTGCTCTTGCCCGTGCCGTGCGGCAGCGAGATCGAGCCGCGCACAAGCTGATCCGCATGCTTGGGGTCCACGCCCAGATGCACGCACAGATCGACGCTCATGTCGAACTTCGTGGCTTTGAAAGTCTTGAGTTTCGCCACCGCCTCGGGGAGCGGCAGCGTCTGGTTTTCAACGACGTTCTTCACATCGTTCCGATAGCGTTTTCCGTGCCGAACCGGCATTGCGCGTACTCCTTGAAGTAGCTCCCACTGTTGTCAGGCCCGTGGTATGGCGATGCGTATTGTCATCTGTGACGCGGCCAGTTCGCCGCATCACCCGTTAACCTTCGACCGTGATGCCCATGCTCTTGGCCGTGCCTTCGATCACGCGGCAGGCCGCCTCAAGCGTGTGCGAATTCATGTCGGGCATCTTTTCCTTGGCGATCGCTTCGATCTGCGCCTTGGTGACCTTGCCGACCTTTTCCTTATTCGGCGTGCCCGAACCCTTGGGAACGCCGGCAGCGTCCTTGATCATGACCGCGGCGGGCGGGCTCTTGACCTCGAAGTCGAAGCTGCGGTCGTTATAGACGCGGACGACGACGGTCACGACCTTGCCGTTGAGCGGGCGGGTGCGTTCGTTGAACTGCTGAATGAACTGGCCGGGGTTCACGCCGTGCTGACCGAGGGCCGGTCCGATGGGCGGAGCCGGGGTCGCCTGACCGCCGGGGGCCTGAAGTTTGAACTCTTTGGTGATCTGCTTGGCCATGCTCGAAACTCGCTTGTGCTATTTGGACCGCCCGGAGGCAAGTCGAGAAGTTTAGCATGGGTCATGGGGCGTGGCAAGTGGCTCATCAGCCAATCTTCCGGGGCTTGCATCCCCCCGCCGCCTCTGGCACTCTACACGGATGGACCCCGCCGCTCATACCCGCCGACTCCGCCAACTGATCGACATCGATCGCCTGCTCGGCCTCGACGCCGTGCCAATGTCCGACCGCGCGATCGAAACGCCCGATGACCCCGCCCCCGCCCCGCCCCCCGAACGCTCAGGCATGGCCATGCCTGAGCCTTCCGCCCCCAAGTGGTCCATCCGCCGCGATCCTCCATCCCCCATCCCCGCTCTTTCGCCCATGGCCCTACACGTCGACACCCAAACCCCCCTCCCGCCCAACACCATGACGCGACCGCAGAAGATCGACGCCCTCGCCGCACTCGAGCAGGAACTCGCCGACTTCGTCGATAAAAACTGGCCCCGTGATGGCTGGCAGCGCCTCGTGTTCGGCGAAGGTGACCCGGAAGCGAAGCTGATGTTCATCGGCGAAGGCCCCGGCGCCGACGAAGACAAACTCGGTCGCCCCTTCGTCGGCCGGGCCGGCCAACTGCTCGACAAGCAGATCGCCGCCATGACCCTCCAGCGCGAAGAGGTCTACATCGCCAACATCGCCAAGACCCGCCCGCCGGAAAACCGCGTGCCGACCCCCGACGAAGCCGCACGGTGGATGCCCTTCCTCGTCCGCCAGATCGAAATCATCCAACCCAAAGTCATCGTCACCCTCGGCGGCACCAGCGCCAAGTATCTCCTCAACGACCCCAAACTCGCCATCACCCGCCAGCGCGGCCAGTGGCGCCTCTTCCGCGGCATCGACCTCATGCCCACCTTCCACCCCGCCTACCTCCTCCGCCAGTACACCCACGAAAATCGCGAACGCGTCTGGCTCGACCTTCAGGCCGTCATGCAAAAACTCGGCCTCCAAAAATAGCTTCGCTTCCCCGTTTAGCGACGCCGCTCGCGGCGGGCTTCCGCTTCCCGCCACCTGCGCCGATTCCCCGCGCGCATCGTCCCGTCCGCACGCACTCCCGCCCCGCCCCTCCCTCGCCCGCGCGCTCAAATCGCCCCGCGAACCCACCTTAGCGCCAAATACACCGCGCACCGCCGCGCCCGCTGCGCGCCGCGCGCGCATCGACTTGGCGCGCCCTGCGCGCCCCGTGCGCAGCTTTTCAAGACTTACATCAACCCCGCGCCGCGCCCGTGCGCCATTTGCCCCGCCCGTGCGCCATGCGTGCCTTCCCCATGCGCCCGACCTCTGCCATCTCCCAACACGCCCCCCCCAAAAAAACATGCACGAACTTATCTGCCGCACCCTCGTCCCGATCGCCGTTATACTCACAACCGCTTTCCCCCCTCCGAGTACAAAACATGAAACCCAAAAACACACTCTGCCTCTGGTACGACCGCGACGCCGAGGAAGCCGCCCGCTTCTACGCCGCCGTCTTCCCCGACTCCTCCGTCACCGCCGTCCACCGCGCCCCCGGCGACTACCCCTCCGGCAAAAAAGGCGACGTCCTCACCGTCGAGTTCACCGTCCTGGGCCTCCCCTGCCTCGGCCTCAACGGCGGGCCCGCCTTCCAACACTCCGAGGCCTTCTCCTTCCAGATCGCCACCGACGATCAGGCCGAAACCGACCGCTACTGGAACGCCCTCATCCAAAACGGGGGACAGGAAAGCGCCTGCGGCTGGTGCAAAGACAAATGGGGCCTCTCCTGGCAAATCACCCCCCGCGCCCTCACCGACGCCATCACCGACCCCGACCCCGCGGCCGCCCAGCGCGCCTTTGAAGCCATGATGACCATGCAAAAAATCGACATCGCCGCCATCGAAGCCGCAAGACGCGGGTGAGCATTTCGCCGCCCCGGAGGGGCGACGGAATGTAGCCACGGGTGAAGCGACCGCCGACGCAAGCCGGCGAAGCGGAACCCGTGGTCGGCGTCCGTATCGTCCCGCCGCCCCGTCGGGGCGGAGGAAGTTTCGGGGGTTGGGGACATCGCGGTCCACGGGTGGCGCTGCGCTTCACCCGTGGCTACATTCCGCCGCCGGTTGCAGCTTGCTTCCGCGCGGATATCCTTTACATATCCGGAATCAGTAAAAATGAACGGGCAAATCGCTTTGAAAGGTTGCTCAATGCGCCACACAGCACTCGCAATCGCATTTTTTGCGGCCGTTTCCATTGTTCTTGCGGCTGACGTGACAGATCGATTGTTGGAAACCGCCAAGCAGGGATACGACGTGGTGGTCGCCAAGGCCGATGCCGAATTGCAAAAAGCCGAGCAACGATGCGCCCAGACAAAAGCCGATGCAAAAGGCCGACTGGTCAAAGCGTACGAAGACGCCATCAAGCGGGCGACCCAGCGCGGCGACCTTGAATCCGCCAACAAACTCCTCGAAGAAAAAAAGGCGCTCGAAGGAGGAGCCGATACGCCCGCGCCGACGGAACCCGATGCCGCCGCCGTGCCGAAGGTGACGTGGGTTCCGTTGGGTGACGACGGCATTCCCCCCGCGCTGGTCATCAAGGACGTCGGCGCCGGCGCGATCGAATCCGAGTATGTGGACTTTCTCTCGAAGCCGGACCTTTCCGCAAAAATCCATGAACATCCCGTCAAGGTCATCAAGGCGGATAATGAAGGCGTTTTCAAAGGCCCCGGCCCCAAGAACATTGAAACGAACTACTACGCCATCTATCTCCACACCGATGCGGCGCAGCGCGCCGCGCTGGCATTGCGCACCTCAGAGCACGGCGCTATCCGAGTGTATGTTGACGGTCGCCAGATCTTCGACCATGGCGCGGATACCAAGAACAAATTCGAAACCAAGCTGCCCCTGAACCTCTCGCGCGGCGACCACGTCATCGTGATCCGTCATAACAACGGATGGGCTGCCAACTGGATCAGCATCCAAATCGAAGGCAATCGAATTCTGACCGCGGATTTCTCCGGCGATCAAAAGTCAAACGATGCCGGGAAATAGTCGGGTGCCGCGCATTCATTTTTCGGAGGGTATCCGATGCGACACGCATCAATCGTCGCGCTTCTGTCGAGTTTCCTTTTGGTCGCCGCCGCTTCCGGTTTTGCATTGGCGGACGAAATCAACAGCGAGGAGGCTCAAAGGTTGCAGCAGCAATTGGACAATGGTGACATCGGTTGGATGCCCTATGTGTATTTCGGCATTATTCTGATTCTGGTCGTCTTGATCATCGCCGGATTGGCCGGCCAGATTCGAGCCCAGCGCCGCGCGACCCGAGCCGTCGATACTGCCAATGCGACTTCCACCATGTACCAGGAGCACCTGCGCCGCTCGCTTGAAATATCCGAACGTAATCTCGCCCTGTTCGAACAGCAGGTCGAACTCCTGCGCCAAATCGCCGCGGAAGTGCAGAAAAAGTGACAACCGCGACCCGTCACCGTCGGGCACGATTCATCCTGTCTTCCGAAGGCGGCAGGATGAATCCTGCCCTACACAACTACAAAACTGAAATCGAACCTACAATTCCTCCGCATGGCTGAATTGCCTGTCATCTTCTTCCCCGGCCTGAGCGGGGATCCGCGCGTGTTTGAGCCGCAGACCGAGGCCATCCCCCACTTGTCCATCGCTCAATGGCCCAAACCGAACGTCACCGAAGGATTGTCGGCATATGCCGCTCGCGTGGCGAGGCGTGTCGATCCCGGTCGGCCCTGCATCATCGGGGGCGTGTCGTTCGGCGGCATCGTTGCGCTCGAAGTCGCCCATCACCTTGATGCTCGGGCCTGCATACTGATCGCTTCCACACGTGACGCGCGCGGCCTGCCGAACAGCTTGCGCCTGCTGCGGCCATTGGCGAGCGTGACCGCCGAGCCGGTGCTTCGAATCGCCACGCCACTTTGCGTCACGTCCGCCGCAGTTTCCGCACCGCGCGTTTACCAGCGACTGGCGCGGTCACCCGATGATGACCGTGTGTTCAGACTTTGGGCCTTACGTGCCTTGTTGAAGTGGCGCTCGCCATGTGACGCGCGCCTCCCGATCTTTCAATTGCACGGCGAACGCGACCGTACCTTCCCCGCGTCACGATCACAGGCCGATGTGATCCTCCCCCACGCCGGCCACATGCTCACATTGACGCACGCCGACGCTGTTAATGAGTTCATCAGGCGCGCGATAAGGAGTGCCGCAGCGTGATAAACATATGCAACGCCTTTGGGCGGGTCATTGACCCGCGCCGTCGCTTCACAAAACACCGAGAAAACGCGGGTCAATGACCCGCCCTACGAAACTGGCTTAAGGAGTCGCCCATGGCGGGATGCCAGAGATTTGTGTGCACGCGATGCGGCCGGGCGATCGAGGCGTGGTCGGATGGGAATCCGTACTACATCGACGATAAGGGCGCCAAGCAGTATGCATACCATCCGGATCACGAGCGGCTAGCGCGATGCATTGGCAATGACAGTCCGCACCTGTGTCTGAATTGCGGCGAGGCATGCAAGGTCGATTCGCGTGCGCCGATTGATGCCTGTCCGTCGTGCGGGGCGCGAGCACTCGTCGACACGTACAATTTGCAGGACTGCCCATGCCCATATTGCAAGGACGGCCGGTTCGACAGGGACCGGAATTTTTGTGTATATCGTAACGCGGAGCGCCGCACGGTAGATGCGTTCATCCCTCACTCTCGTCCGGTCGGGTGCCACGGCTTGGCTCGGCAAGCCGTGCGGGTGCCGGCAAGCGTGATTCTCGTGTCGATTGCACGGCTTGGGCGAAGCGCCCGAACCGTGGCGCCCGCGGGGACTCAATCACTGATCGCGCCGTTACGGAGCATGCCATACTCAGGGGCCGCCCTCACCCCGGCCCTCTCCCGGCGGGAGAGGGGGTAGGAGACTTCCATTTCGTCACTTGCCTGTCCCCGTCCCCCCTGCTACCATACGCGACTCGAAAGCGGAGCTTCATCATGTACGCAGTCATCGAAGACAGTGGCAGCCAGATCAAGGTCGGCAAGGGCGACATCATCCGTGTCGACCTGCGGGACCTTGCCGAAGATCAGACCGAACTGAGCTTTGACCGGGTGCTGGTCGTCGGCGGCGGCGACGCCCCGCGGATCGGCGCTCCCTACGTCAGCGGCGCGACGGTCAAGGCGGAGGTTCTCACCGAAGTCCGCGGCGACAAGATCACGATCATCAAGTTCCGCCGCCGCAAGAACTATCGCCGCAAGAACGGGCACCGCCAGCGCTTCCTGCGCGTCCGCGTCACCGACATCGCCGGCTGATCCGAACGACTCATCGAACTCTTGCGGGCGCTGCTTGAAGACACGAGCGGCGCCCGTTTTTTTATGTGGCGATATGGTGATTTGGTGAAGTGGTGATGTGAAAGACGATCCGGGGCTTCGGCGGACCTCAGCCCGCGGCTTTGGGTTTTTTACATCACCACTTCACCACTTCGCCACTTCACCACTTCACCACTTCGAGGCTTCCGCCATGTGGCGCGGCGTTTCACTTCGCAAGCTGGCTCTGCTGCTCATCGGGCCGTTGATCGTCGAGGCGGTGTCGACGCTCATTCCGATGTGGATGCTGATGCAGACGGTGGCGACGGGGTACGAGCCGCGGGCGCAGATGCTCATCGCATCGCTGGGCGCGGCGGGGTATGCGACGAGTGCGTTCATCGCCGGCAAGTGGGTCACGCCGGCGACGGCCCCGCGGTTGATGCTGGCGTCGATTGTCTTGGCGGTGTGCAGCGGGCTGCTGGCGTTCGCGTTTCCGATGTATGGGGCGTTCCTGGTGATCGCGCCGATGATGGGCGCGTGCATCGGGCACTATTACGTGCCGTTTCAGATCAACATGGCGCACGTCAAGCCGTTCCATACGCTGGCGTGGTCGGTGGCGCTGTACAACATGGCCTGGGGCAGCGGCGCGTCGCTCGGGCCGTTCATGGGCACATGGTTCCGCGAGCAGCCGGTGCTGCTTTTGGGTTCGATCGCGGCGGGGTTGATGCTGGTGCACACGCTCTTGTGCATCCTGGAGCGTGCCGCCCCGGCGCCGATCGCCCCAATGCATCCGACGCCGGCGTTCACCTCGACGGCCCGGCAGCGGCTCAACGCCTGGCTGTGCTTTTTCGCGGTGAACATTTCGATTCGCGGTCTGTACAGCACGCTCTGGCCCTACCTCGCCAAGTCGCACGGGTGGAGCGATCAGCGGACGGCGATCGGGCTATTGGCCATGTGGGCGCCGGTGCCGCTGGCGGCGCCGCTGTGGGCGAAGCTGCGTCATCGGCTGCATGAACCGTGGATCATGCTCGCGAGCATGATGCTGGGCGTGAGCGGCTTCGTCGCCCTGCCGCTCGTCGATACGTTCGGGTGGGCGATCGCGTGCCTGGTGCTTGTCGGCGTCGCTGAAAGCTGCACGGTGTTTCACATGGTGTTCTACGCCAACGCCGACGCGTCGACGCAGATTCGCAGCGTGGGGATTTCCGAAACGCTGGCCGGCTGCTGCTTCGTGCTGGGGCCGACGACGGCGGGACTTTTGGCATGGGACGCAACGGTGTCGTGGCGCCCGTATGCGTTTTGCGTGACGCTGCTTTGCGTGATGATGCTCACGGTCGCGCTGCGGCGAATCAAGCTGGGGCCCAATCGCGGGTAGCAAGCCCGTAAAAAAAGCACGGCCGAGGGCGGCCGTGCCATGGTGAACATATCCATTGCCTTGAAGTTCCGGGGGTCAGGTCGCCGCCAGCGCCTGGCGCTTCTCGGCGATGAGCTTCAAAAGCGCCTTGTGCGGATCGGCGAACTTGGCGGTGCCTTCGTCCATGAGCACCTGTTCCATCTTCGCCACGTCGACCTTCTGGGCGATCTCCTTCACGATCGCGTCGGCCGGCATCTTGTCGACCTGCTTCGTGTAGCTCTTGCCGAGCTTTTCGACGGCGTCGTTCGTGGCGGGCGGGTTCGTCTGAATGTCCGAACCGGCGAGCGCGGCGACGTACTTGTCGGCCGGATCCTCGGGCTTCTTCGTGCCGGTCGAGGCGAAGATGATCTCCTGCTGGAGGGGCAGCTTCTTATCCGCCCAGAACTGCTGGTTCAGGTGCCAGAGCTGCTTGACATTGACGATGCCGACGAGGCCCTGCGCATCCTTGGAGAGCGAAGGCACATGCTTTTCCGTGTACACGTCGACGCGGGAGACGAAGATGGAGTACACGCTCTTGAACTTGGCCGTGCCGTCCTTGCGGCGCTGCGCCCCGGCCCAGACCTTCTCGCGGGCGATCTTGTACTGACGCTCCGAGAAGATCAGCGTGACGTTGAGCGTGATCCCCGCGGCGGCGAGTTCGCCGATGGCATCGAGCCCGGCGGCGGTGGCGGGGACCTTGATCATGCGGTTCGTGTGACCGGCGGCCCACTTCTTGCCCAGCTCGATGTACCGCTTGACGCGCTCATCGTGCGAAGGCCCAAGCTGGCGGTCTTCGAGCAGCGGGTCGAGCTCGAAGCTCACGTACCCGTCATTGCCGTTCGTTTCCTTGTTGACCCCGGCGAAGACGTCCTGCGCCTGCTTGACGAGTTTGTCGGTCATCGCCCACGCGACCGCTTCGTCGTCGAGTCCCTTGTCGAAGAACTCGCTCATCTGCGAATCGAATCGCCCGGTCTTGAGGATGTCCGAGACGATGATGGGGTTGGACGTCGCGCCGGTCGCGCCCAGGGCGCGGTTCCGCGTGACGAGCTGCGGGTCGATGGAGTCGAGCCAGAGTTTGGTGCCGCTGGCGATGAGCGATTTGAGGCCGGTCATGGAGGCGTCCTTTCGCGTGAATTTCCCGTGAACGTGCGTAACAACCTTGATTGATGATATCGGCCCGACGCCCCGCCGTCATCCACGCCCGGCGATCAATATGATCAATAACACGATATTCACCAGGCCCGATAGCACGGCGATCCAGAAAAGCGGCTGTTCCAGGAGCGGAATCGCCCCGCTTTCGACCGCCCCGCCGGCGTCGGCATCGCCTTCGCCCGACGCATCTTCGATCCCCGCCAGGTACGAAATGTCGATGGTTTTGCGCGCTTGCAGCGGCGGGCGACCCTCCGCGACGGCGCGCAGATCGTCGAGCAGATGACCCGTCGAGGCGTAGCGCTTCTTGCGATCCTTGGCCATCATCACTTCGATGATCTCGCTCACGCCCGCCGACAACTCCGGGTTGATGTGATCCGGCGGCTTGGGCGCTTCCTTCAGATGTTTGCGCATCACCTCCGACGGCGTCTTGCCGGAAAAGGGGACGCGGCCGGTGAGCATGTGATAGAACGTCGCGCCGAGTCCGTAGATGTCGCAGCGGAAGTCGATGTCCACGTCGCCGCGGATCTGTTCGGGGCTGATGTAGTACGGCGTGCCGAAGGCCTTGCCCGCCTCGGCCTCCGCCGCCTCGCGATCGCTCACTTCGCGCGCCAAGCCCATGTCCGCCAGCTTCGCCACGCCGTCTTTGGCGAGCATGATGTTCTTGGTCTTCACATCGCGATGGATGAACCCCTTGGTGTGCGCGTGGTTGAGGGCTTCGGCGACCTGGATGATCACGCGCAGTCCCTCGGCCTCGTCGTAGCGGCCGATCTTCTCCATCTGTTCGCTGACGGTCCGGCCCTCGACGTACTCCATCACGAAGTAGTGTCGCTCGCCGGCCTGACCGACGTCGATGGCCTGCACGATGTTGGGGTGATTGAGCTTCGCCGCGGCGCGGCCCTCGGCGTAAAACCGCTCGACGAACGCCGGGTCATGATGCGCCCGGCGCGGCAGCACCTTGATCGCCACCGTCCGATCGAGACTCAATTGCTTAGCTTTATAAACCTTCGCCATCGCGCCTTCGCCGAGTTTTTCGAGAATGTGGTACCCGGGAATCTGATGATCCGTGCTCGACTTTTTCGAGTCGGCGGAGGCGGCGGCGGAGCGGACGCGGTCGAGCTGGCGCTGCGTGACGATGCCCTGATGCACGAGGAGTTCGACGAGCTTTTCGACGCGGGCTTCGTCGCCCAGGTCGCGCCATTTCTCGAGGCATGCGCGCACTTCGTCCTTCGTGGCCAGGCCCTGATCAATCACGGCCCGGCCGATGGCCGATGCTTCGTTGGCGGCGTCCTCGCGAACCATGAATTTCCGGCAATGAGCAAAAAAATTGAACCACGATGAACCACGCCCGGAAGAAGTTCGTAACACGGTAAGCGCCGCCGACGGGGCTGTCAATCATGAAGTTGGGACGGCGACTTGACACACCTTCACACGCAAACAATATTGATCGGCTCCACCCGACTCCGTTGAGGTTCTTCATGATTCAAGTCCAGCAACTGGTCAAGTACTATGGCCCGCACCTGGCCGTCGATCGTCTCGATCTGAATGTCGAAGACGGGCAGGTCGTCGGCATCCTCGGCCCCAACGGCGCGGGCAAGACGACCACCCTCCGCATCCTCACCTGCTTCATGCCCCCCACCTCCGGCAACGCGAAGGTCAACGGGCACGACATCCTCACCGACTCCGACGCCGTGCGCAAAAGCATCGGCTATCTGCCCGAAGCCACGCCGCTCTATCCCGAGATGCGCGTCTGCGAGCAGCTTCATTACTTCGGCCGGCTGCACGGACTCTCCCGCGCGGCGCGGCAGCATCGCATCGCCGACCTGACCGATGCCTGCGGCCTGAATCAGATCATTCATCGCCCCATCGGCAATCTCTCCAAGGGCAACAAGCAGCGCGTCGGGCTGGCGCAGGCGCTTTTGCACGATCCGCCCGTGCTCATTCTCGACGAACCGACCGCCGGCCTGGACCCGACGCAGATCACCGAGGTCCGCAAGCTGATCCTCTCGCTCGCCGAGCGTAAGACGATTCTGCTCTGCACGCACATTCTCCCCGAAGTCGAAAAGACGTGTCAGCGCGTGGTGATCATCAACCGCGGGCGCATCGCCGCCGAGGGCACGCCCGACGATCTGAAGGCGAAGGTCCGGCTCAGGAGCCGCGTGCTCGTCGAGGTCAAGGCGGAGCCGGAGCAGGTTCGCGCCGCGTTCGAGAAGCTCAATCACGTGGCGGACGTGAGCGTGACGAGCCACAACGGATGGACCAGCGCCGCGGTGACGCCCAAGGGCGGAGCCGACATTCGCGAACTGCTCGGCGACGCGGTGATCGAGCGCCGATGGAGTCTGCGCGAAATGCGTCACGAAACCGCCAGTCTCGAGGAATTCTTCATCCAGATCACCAGCGCCGACTCCATCGCCGCCGCGTAAGTAGCTTTCAGCGATTAGCATTCAGGTATCCGCATGAACAACACACTCGCCATCGCACGACGTGAACTATCAAGCTTCTTCTTCTCGCCGATCGCTTATGTGGTCATGGCGGTGTTCGCCCTGCTGTCGGGGCTGTTTTTTCTGGCGGCGCCCAACGGGAGCTTCGCTCCCGGCGAGCCGGCGCAGATGCGTCATGCCTTCTTCTGGCTCGTCTGGGTGCTGATCGCCATCGTCCCCGCCATCAGCATGCGCCTCGTCAGCGAAGAGCTGCGCATGGGCACGATCGAGCCGCTGATGACCAGCCCGATCAGCGATGTAGAGGTCATCCTCGGCAAATGGCTCGGCGGGCTGAGCTTCTTCGTCGTCCTGCTCGTGCCGACGTTCGTGTTCGTCGCGCTCCTGGCCATCTGGGGCAAGCCCGACTACGGACCGATCTTCACCGGCTACCTCGGCATGCTCCTGGTCGGCGGGCTGTACATGGCCATCGGCACGCTCGCGTCCGTGCTGACCCGCAATCAGATCATCGCCTTCCTGCTGACCGTGTTTCTGATTCTGCTGCTCACCGTGGTGACTTATTTCGTCCCCAGCTATCTGCCCGTCCGGTTCGCCGAGGCGGTGCTGTACGTGAACGTCAACGAACAGTACGGCGCGTTTTCCAAGGGGCTCATCGACACGAGCAACTTCGTGTTCTTCCTCAGCGGCATCGCGCTGTTTCTCGTGCTGGCGGTCAAGGCGCTGGAGTCGCGCAAGTGGCGTTAATGAAGCACGCCGCAAGCGGCGTCGCCAAACAAGAAACTTGAAACTCGAAACCAGAAACTTCTTCCTCCCATGAGCGAATCGCAACACACACCCAATCAACATCAGCGCTGGCTCAAGTACGGTTTGAACGTGGCGGTGCTGATCCTCGCGACGATCGTCATCGTGGTGCTGGTCAACTGGATCGGTCACCGGCACTACCAGCGCTTCGACTTCACGCAGTCGCGGCAGTATTCGCTGAGCCCGCAGACGACGAAGCTGCTGGAGAAGCTCAAAACGCCGGTCAATATCACGACGTTTTACGTGCAGGGCACGGCGGAGGGCGATCTGCTCACGAAAGTCGATGACCTTCTGACCGAGTACAACCGCCGGGCGAACGACATCACGATCACGCACATCGACCCCGCGCTCAATCCGGAGAAGCGCGACCAGTTCATCGCCGACCTGACCGGCCGATTCCAGTCGGAGCTCGACACGTCCAAGGCGGCGATCGAAGGCGTCAAGAAGACGTTCGACGACGTGAAGGCGTTCGCCAATGCGCAGACGGCGGTGCTGCCGCAGGTGATGACGACGCTGGCGGAGGACGATCGCACGACGCCGCTTTTGATGAAGCAGCTCAATCAGATTTACATGCGGCTGGGCGAGGACCTGGGTTCGATCGCCGAGCAGATCGACACTTCGCTCAAGAGCAAGATGCCCGACTATCGCGCCGCCGCGGCGCTGGCGCGCTCGCCGCTGGAGCAGCTATCGAGCGGCGTCTTGAAGGTGGCGATCGAGCGGTTTCAGAAGCTCGCCGACGATCCCAAGACGCCCGACGCGGAGAAGGATGCCGTCTTGGGCATGCTCCGTTCGTACAAATCGATCAGCGACGAGGTGCAGGCGGCGACGTCGAAGCTCGACGATGTCCGCGCGCCCGGCTACACGCGCATCCGCAACAGTCTGCTCGACTCCAACTGCGTCGTCGTCACCACGCCCGCCGAAAAAACCCCCGCCGCCAAACCGGCGGAGGAGGATGACACGCATGGCGTCGTCGTGCTGACGCTCGACGAAATCTACCCCAACCTTGTCCGCGCGCAGGTCGAGCGCAACGAGGTCCGCCCCGAAGACGGCTACAAGGGCGAGGAAGTCATCACCGGCGCGATCCTGCGATTGACCTACAAGCATGACACGCGCATCGTGTTCATCAATCCGGCGATGCAGTCGGTGATGCAGCGCGGCGACCCGAGCCAGACGTACAGCGCGGTGATCGATCGACTCCAGAAGATGAACTTCAAGGTCGACGAATGGCAGCCGGGCGGGAGCATGGGCCCGGGCGGACAGCCGATGCCCCCGCAGCCCAAGCCCACGCCGCAGCCGGGCCAGACGATGATCTTCGTCGCGCTGCCGGCGCCGGCGCAGGACCCGCGGCGTCAGCAGATGCCGCTGGGCCCGATGATCGCGTCGGCGGTCAAGGAGCATCTGGACGCGGGGCAGCCGGCGATGGTGATGCTCGCGCCGTCGTCGATGATGGCGTTCGGTCAGCCGGACCCGATGCTCGAACCGCTCAAGGATTGGGGCATCACGGCCGACGTCTCGCGCAGTCTGCTCACGGCCGTGCCGGGCAACGGCGGACGCATGCGGACGATCAATCAGATCACGATCGACAGCTTCCCGCCCGACACCGCCATCGGTAAAGCCGTGCGCGGACTCAAGGGCGTGCTCGTGCGCGGCGTCGCCCTCAATCTCCCCGCCGCCCCGCCGAAGGGCGTCACGCTCGAGCCCCTCGCCAAGAGCCCCGACGACTGCTGGGACGACACGGACTATTTCCAGATGGACGAAGCCAAGAAGGATGACACCGATCCGAAGGGCCCGTTCGTCGTCGCGGCGGCGGCGAGCAAGGGCGACAATCGCCTCGTCGTCGTCGGCGATCCGGTCTTCGCTTCGGACATGGTCGCCAACGCCGGTCCGCAGGACCTCTTCGGCAACACCGTCTACGCCGCCTTCCCCGCCAACGCCGAACTGTTCGTCAACAGCATCTACTGGCTCGCTCATCAGGATCAGCTCATCGCCCCCGGCGCCCGCACGCAGGACACCCGCCGCATCGAGCCGATGACGCGCGGCGTGCTGGTGGGCATCTGGTGGTTCGTCCTCGCCGGCGTCCCGGCCGTGTGTCTGGCCCTCGGCGCGTTCGTCTGGTCCATCCGACGCCGTTGATCCTTCTTCGTCACTCGTACCGGTTGCACTGCGATCATGAACATCAAGACGACCCTCATCGTGCTCCTCATCGCCGTCGCGCTGGCGGTCTACTTCATCGTCGTCGAACCCAAGACGACCACCACGCAGCAGCGCGAGGAACAGGCCAGCCAGCAGCCCGCCGAGTCCGGCACGCTCCTGCTCGCCGCCGACGCCTTCCCCGCCGACAAGATCAAAACCATCCGCATCGACAAGCCCGGCCAGCCGCAGGTGGTCATCGAGAAAATCGGCGAGGACTGGACGCAGACCGCCCCCGTCAGGTTCAAGCTTCAGTCTTGGCAGGTCAAGCCCTTCGTCGATCAGGCCAAAGCCCTCCGCTACACCTCGACATTCAAACCCGCCGACCGCTCCGTCAAGCTTGACACGCTCGGCCTCGACTCCCCCCTCGCGAAAATCACCTACGAAGGCGACGGCTTCAAGCCCGTCACCCTCACGCTCGGCTCGCGCGCCGCCGCCGGACGCGCCTACCTCACCACCGACACGCCCAGCGAAACCGCCCTCGTCTACGTCGTCGATGACGCCCTGCATCAGACCGCGCAGCAAAAGAACGTCCGCGACATGCGCGATCGCAGTCTCGCCAGCTTCGAGCCCGGACAAGCCCGACGCATCGAACTGAAGCGCGATGATCTGGACCTGACCCTCATGGAGCGCGACACGCGCTGGGTCATCACCAGCCCCGTCACCGGACGCGCCGATCGTGACAAGGCCAACAACCTCATCCGCGCCCTGACCAGCGCGAGCGTCAGCGACTTCGTCGCCGACAACCCCGCCAATCTCGCCGCCTTCGGCCTCGACAAACCCGCCATCGAACTGGCCGTCGACGTCGCCAACCCCGCCCCCGCCCCGGCGCCCGACGCCGGTAAAAAAGACGAGAAAACCCCGGCGAAACCCGCGCAAACCGTGACGACGCATGTCCTGAAAATCGGCGCGCCGACGGACCTGGGCAAAACCAAATACTTCGCCATGCTCGACGACGTCCCCGCCGTCTTCTCCCTCGGCAAAGCCGACGTCGACAAGCTCAACGTCAAGGTCGACGATGTGCGCGACCCCAAACTCACCTCCGCGCTGATCGACGATGCCCGGGAGATCACCATCAAGACCGGCGACAACACGCTGCACATGATCAAGAACCCCGCCTGGGCCTTCGCCGATCCCAAGCCGCCCTACGAACTCGATGGACAGCGCATGAGCGAACTGCTCGATGCGCTCTTCAAGACCCAGGCGGCTTCCTTCGTGGACCTCTCCACCGTCAAACTCAAGGAGCCCGTCGCCGAAGTGACCCTCGCCCTGCTCGCCAAGACCGAGCCGCAGACGCTCAAGCTTTATGACCACGGCTCCGATCAACTCCTCGTCGTGCTCGGCTCCGAGACGACCGGCTACGTCGTCCCCCGCGCCGATCTGAAGGACCTCTTCGAGCCCGCGCTCTCCTTCCGCGAGCGCACCGTGCTTGACCTCAACCCCGATGCGATCGCCAAGCTGACGCTCACGCGCTCCGGCGAATTCCCCGCCAAATATGAGCTGACCCGCGCCGCTCCGAAGGACAAGGAAAAAGTCGGCGACTGGAAACTCGACGGCCTCGATGAACAAGCCGTCATGAACGTCATCGACATGCTTCATCCGCTCCACGCCGAAGCGTTCCTCCCCGAATCCGCCGTCACCAAGCCCGAAGCCGCCGTGCTCGACATCGAACTCGCCGACGGCACCAGGTATGTCCTGACCGTCCATCCCGATTCGCACATCGCTTCACTTAATGCCGTCGACGAACCCTTCAAGGTGAGCGATGACGTCGCCGCCGCCGTCGCCGCCGAGCTGCGCGATCCCCTCGTCCTCAACCTCGACATCGACAAGCTGGCGAAGGTGACGAGCGGCCCCGCCATCATCCGACGCGACGCCGACGGCAAGTACACGATCTCCGGCGACGACAAGGTCACCGAGAAAATCGCCGCCGGCCTCTTCGATGAACTGGCCGGCCTGCGCGCTGATCATTTCGTCGACGCCGCCCCCGCAGGCGACCCCGTCGCGACGCTGACGATCACCACCACCGACGACAAATCGCAGACGCTTAAAGTCTGGAGCGCCGACAACCGCGTCACCGCCCAGCTCGGCGACAAAGTCTTCACCCTCCCGCACGATGCCCTGCTCCCCCTGACCCTCAAGGAAAAACCCGCCCCGCCCAAACTCCCCCGCTCCCTCCCCAACCTCCCCGGACTCCCGCATGGCCTCCCCCCCGGCATCCTCCCGCCGCAGTGACCGGGCCGCGCTATAATCGTGCACCATGGTGAACTGGCATGACCATCTCGAATCCGATTCCGCCGTGTGTCATGGTCAACTGCGCATCCGGGGTACGCGCGTGTACGTGACGAATATCCTCGACTCCCTCGCCGAGGGCGCCACGCGCGAACAGATCATCGCCAGCTTTCCGTCGGTCCAGACCGCCGACATCGACGCCGCGCTCGCCTACGCCGCCGATCTGGCCCGCGAGGAATCGATCCTGCCGATTGCCGGGCGATGAAGTTCAAGCTCGACGAGAACATCCCGATCGAACTCAAGGCGCAGATCGCCGCGGACGGACATGATGTACATACGCTCCACGATGAACAGCTCGTCGGCGTCAGCGACGCGGACCTGATGAAACGCATCGTCATCGAACAACGCGTGCTCTTGACCCTCGACAAAGGCATCGCTGACATTCGTCATATCCACCCGCCCAATATCCCGGTCTGGTGCTGTTTCGGCCCAATGCCTTCGGACGACTCGTCGTCGCGCGATTCATCCTCGATCATCTGCATCACGTTTTGAACATCGACCCCGCCGGTCGCCTCATCGTCATCAGCGATCACAACGTGCGCATTCGATAACATTCGACACGCCCGAAATCGTTCGTCATGACCTACTTCCGCGTCATCACCTCAAACGCCCCCGTCATCGGCCCCCAGGCCGGCAGCTTCTCGAATTTGACCGCCGCCCAGGTCGTGCACAGATACCCCATCATGCCCGGCCCTTCGTGCTGTCTCGCATCCGCCGCCAGCGCCTTCGCCGCCTCCGCATCCTTCCAACCCGCCGGCCAGACGCGAAATCCCTTGTCCATGAAAATCGAAATCGACGGATACGTCGCGCGCTTCCCGTAGTGCCAATCGCACATCACGATGTCCTTGGGAATCCGGTCGATCGCCGCGCTCGTCCCGTTGGCCGACGCCTCCCATTCGCCGTAGCCCGTCGCCGCCGCGTCGAGCAGCCGGTCGCCCCACATGAGCATCGTCATCTTCCGCTCGCCGACGATGTGCTGATGCAGATGGTTCACCGCCAGCGCGAACGAAGCCGCCGGATCCGTCCCCTTGCAGCGCTCGCAATGCTCCGATGAAATGATGAACACCTCATCCATGCCCACGTGAAACATCTTCGCCTCGAACGCCTCGGCGATCTCGTCAATCAGGGCAAATGCGATCGTGTCCGTTTCCGGATTCCGGGGGCACCAGCTTCGACAATAAATCCCCTGATTTTGCGGGTATTTCCCGGGGGTTTCGTCCAGTTCCGGATGCGCCGTCAGCAGCTTGAGCGTCTGCTTTTTCCATGACTGATGCCCCAGACAATTCATCTCGGGGATGACTTCGATCCCCGCCGCCCGCGCCGCCGCCGCGAATGTATGCGCCGACGCCGCCGTGACTCCGCCTTCTTCGGCGACTTCCGGATGCGATTGGAAGGCGAAGTTGTAATTTATTTCCACGATGAGATGCGTGACGCCCCGCGCGTGCAGGGCCGGAAGCTGCGTCTGCAATTCCCGCAGCGACCCGTCGCCGAAGATCATGACATGCACGCCCAACCACGGTTCCGCGGCCAGAGCCGCGGCATGCGAAAACAGACCTGCCGCCAT
The DNA here is from genome assembly GCA_016125255.1 of Planctomycetota bacterium. Taxonomy (NCBI): domain Bacteria; kingdom Pseudomonadati; phylum Planctomycetota; species Planctomycetota bacterium. The sequence goes on from WGMD01000003.1 coordinate 170,944, forward strand.
CACCGCCGCAAAACCAATCCGTCGCATGCCATGCCTCCCTCGTGCTCGTGCACGCTTCACGTGCACGGTTGTTCTTACCCCCTCTCCCGCCGGGAGAGGGCTGGGGCGAGGGTGCACCCAATCACGAACCGCGCCCGATGCGCAGCGCGCCCGACACCGGGGCCGCCCTCACCCTAACCCTCTCCCGGGGGAGAGGGGACCGGAGCGAATCAATCAATCGGCACACCGAAAAACGTCGGCCGATTCGACTTGGACTCCCGCGGCTTGTCCACACCCGCATTCACCGGCTCGCCAGGCTTGGTTGTTTCCACCGACTTCTGCGTCTCCTTCGCCGGCTTCACCGAAACCGCCGACGCTGCATCGTTCTGCGGTTCTTCCGTCTCAGCGATCGGTTCGCCATTGACGACCAGCGCCTCGTTGCGCTCGCCCCAATCCTTGATGCCCGATACCGGTACAAACACGACCCCTAAAGAGTCGATATCTTCACCGGCTTTGCCATGGATACCGACGACAGGCTGGCCATTACCGCTGATGGACTTTGGACTGCCGCCCGTGCCTCCCTGCCAGTCGCTTTGATAGGTGTCCTTGGGGTCGGGGCCGCGCGCTGTCATACGCATAAATACGAGTTGGAATCCATCGAGCCGCTCCCCCCCGCGCAAATTGATGTCGCTGATGAAATAACCCGGCTTCGCGACGATTTCATGATCTGTCTTCCCTTTGCCGACCTTGAGACCGATTGTCTGCCCCGCGGGTGTCATGAAAATCGGCTCGATGACTCCGATAACCGGAATTCCGAAGTAACCGTGCATCCCGTAGCGTAAGCCGATGAGCATCCCCGCATCAGAAGGAGTACGGGTGTATCGTGTACCGCCCCCGCCGCCAGCACCATCCGATTTCTGAATTCGACGTGTGTGCCCCTCAATCATGCGCACGCGTGCCACGTTGTACACCATCGAAGTATTCGCACCGAGTCCCGGTGCATGAGGGTCACCCATCTGCCAAAACGGATCCATTGACAGCCGGCTGCTGGCGCCCTGCCAGTCAATTATCGTCTCGCCGTCAACGCGCGTGCTGATATGCACCATCGCGTTGGGTAGCCGCAGAACGGTGATATCGACCGAGTATTTGCGGCCTGATGAGAGTGAGAAGGGACAAAAAACAGGAGATTCTCTGTTGTTTTTTCCATCAATACTTCTGATGAATGCGATTTTATTACTTCCTCCGCCCAACACAATCATCGCAATCCGATCGTTCACCGGAATCGCGATGAATACCGCCTCAAGCGCGGCACCCATCGAGAACTCCACATGCAATTGATAGCTGCCCGAAATTTCCAGGGGCAATTCAATGCGCGATGCGAGCATGGCCTCACACGCAACCCCATCAGGTGCCTTTGACCACTTTCCCTTGATCGGTCCGCGATCGAAATCGATGTCCGGCAACAGATCAATCCACTCGTTGGGCTTGATATCTGCGAGCCGGCCCATTGCCGGCGGAGCGTACCCACCGACTTTGTCCAAATCAACACTGACCTGACTCACGAAGAGTCGAGCCTTGTCTTTGTCCACGGCCGGCTGATCGATGTAGCGATTCAAATACGTCAGTGATCGACTGAGCATGAAGCGCCGTGACACATCATCCGCCTTCGCCGCAAGGTCGCGGTACCATAAAGCCTCATTGAGCAGCGTTTCGCTGTCGAGTTCGCTGATCGGCTTGTTGGCGCTTTGAATGTGTTGACGTAAGGCGTCGTCGCTGAGTTTGTCGGCAAGCGCCAACGCGGCGGCGGGGTCGTCGAGGTCGACGAGGTGGAGCATCACCGCCTGTTGCAACGCTGCGGGGTCGCCGGCATTGATTTTCGGTTCGAGAATTGCAAGGCGGGACTGGATACTGACCTGACGCGTGGCGGCGTCGAGTTTGCTCGCGATGGCGTCGGCGTATGGGGACTGAATGGCGCGGGCGAGCGTCGAGGCGCGGCGAAGGTCGCGGACGGCGGACTTGGCGTCGCCGGCGGCGGCTTCGGCGTCGGCGAGGTGTTGGAGGGCGAGGAGCACCGCTTCGCCGGCGGAGGCCTTGTCGGGGCCGCGCGCGATGGCGTATTGCTTGGTGCGGATGGCGACGGCTTCGTTCCATGCGTCGATACGCTTGTCCGGCGCGGCGTCGGCGAGCATGCTCATGGCGTCAACGGCCGTGTCGTATCCCTCGGGCATCGACTTCGTCAGGTCGTAGGCGTTCTGACAGAGGACGGGGATCATCGGCGAGCCGGGCTTCTCGCGGGCGGCGGCGGTGAGCAGATCGCGCGCGAGGGCCAAATCGTCATCGCGCTGCGGCGTGGCCTGCGCGGCTTTGAGCTTCGGGCCGTAGACCTGATTGAAAAGGTCGGCGGTTTCGTCGGCGCGGGCGGCACGGGGAAGGATGAACAGGACGAGCGCGGCAAGGAGACATGCGAGAAGGCAAATGCGCCGCAAGTGTGACATGGGGCGGACTCCGGAAGGGATGCTCAAAGAAGGATAACGCGCTCGCTTCGGCGAGGCGAATCGACGCGGTATTTCATCGTGCTCGTGCTCGTCAACGTGCTCGTTCCTCGTTCTCGAAAAAATTTGAATCGATGACGAGCACGATGAACGAGAACGGTTTTACCCCCTCTCCCGCCGGGAGAGGGCTGGGGTGAGGGTGCGTTTAAGTACGGGCTGCATCCGATGCGAAGCGCGCCATACTCCGGGCCACCCTCACCCTGACCCTCTCCCGGAGGGAGAGGGGACCGGAAGGCTTCGTGCATGTACACGGTTTTTCGGGGGGAGGCGAATTGGGAGATGGCAAAGGTCGGCGCATGGGCGTTGCGTTTTTCGCGCACCGGGATGGCAAAAAGCGCACGGGCGGGACGAAAAGCGCATGAGGGTGACGCGTGAGTGTTATAAGTTCTGAAAAAGCGCGCATGGGCGCGCCCGATGCCGGTGCGCTGGTGCGCACGGGCGCGCCTGTGCGCGCTTTGCGTCAGCGTGACGTGCGAAATGTCGCGATATTGAGATGGGAATGAGGGCGCACAGGCGTGGGAAAAAAGTCGGTGGATTCCGCGCGGGTGCGCGAGGGGGAGACGGCGCAGGCGGGGTCAGGTGAAGAGTTTTTGCTGGTGGCGTTCGAGGTCGAGTTTACCGATGGGGGAGGCGACGTCGAGGGGGTATCGGCCGGAGAAACAGGCGGTGCAGTAGTTGTCCGACGGATGGGAGACGCACTTGAGCATGCCTTCGAGGGAGAGGAAGTGCAGACTGTCGACGCCGAGGTAGGCGGCGATTTCGGCGACGGTGCGGTTGTTGGCGATGAGCTGGGAGGGGTCGGGGAAGTCGATGCCGAAGTAGCAGCCGTGGCGGATGGGCGGGCAGGAGATTCGGAAGTGGATTTCCTTGGCTCCGGCGCGGCGGAGTTGAGCCATTTTGCCGCGGGTGGTGGTGCCGCGGACGATGGAGTCGTCGACGACGATGATGCGCTGGCCCTTGACGACTTCCTCGACGACGTTGAGCTTGAGTTGGACGGCCTGATTGCGCTGGGCCTGGGTGGGTTGAATGAAGGTGCGTCCGACGTAGCGGTTGGGGACGATGCCTTCGCGCATGGGGAGTTTGGCTTGCCGGGCGTACCCCATGGCGGCGGAGCGGCCGGAGTCGGGCATGGGCATGACGAAATCGGCATCGACGGGGGCTTCGAGCGCCATCTGTTCGCCGAGGCGTTCGCGGACGATCTGGACGGTGTCGCCGAAGATTTTGCTGGAGGGGTTGGCGAAGTAGACGTGTTCGAAGATGCAGTGCGCGGGCTGGGTATTTTGGGCGAAGTGTCGGCTGGTCACGCCGGCGTCGGAGAGGGTCACGATCTCGCCGGGCTCGATTTCGCGGATGGTCTTAGCGCCGATGGCGTCGAGCGCGACGGATTCGCTGGCGACGCAGGGGTGGCCCTCTGCGGTCTGTCCGAGGACGAGCGGTCGGAAGCCCCAGGGGTCGCGGGCGGCTTCGAGTCGATCGTTGTGGAGAATGACGAGACTGTAGGCGCCCTGAAGATGCTGAAGGGCATGAAAAAGCGGGTCGGCTTTGTCGGCATGATTGGGGGCGGCGAGGAGGTGGAAGATCACTTCCGTGTCGGTGGTGGTGTGAAAGATGTGGCCCTGTTTTTCGAAGCGCTGGCGGAGGAGCCCGGCGTTGATGAGGTTGCCGTTGTGGCCGATGGCGACCTGTCCGGCGGAGAATTCCTGAAGGAGGGGTTGGCAGTTGGCGAGGCGGCTGGAGCCGGTGGTGGAGTAGCGGTTGTGCCCGATGGCGGCGTGGCCGGAGAGGTCGGCGAGGATGCGGCTGTTGAAGACTTCGGAGACGAGCCCCATGCCGGTGTGGCCGGAGAGGTTCTGCCCATCGGTGACGACGATGCCGGCGGATTCCTGCCCGCGGTGCTGCTGTGCGAAGAGGGCAAAATAGGCCAGATGGGCGCTATCGGCGGGCCCCCAGACACCAAAAACGCCACACTTTTCTTTTTTTTCACCGTCCATGGTTTACTCGGGAGGCGGGGCGGGGATGGAAAGCTTCACGTTAGCGACCCATTCCCGAACGGTCAAGGAAGCGGCCGCGCGGGTCTGCCCGGAGGCGCGACAAGCGGACGCGCCCGATGGGCATGGCCCCGCCGGTTATGCGGACGCAGCGCGCCGCCCATGTCGAAAAACCCTTAAAAAACAGCGGTATCGTCCGCATAATCGTCAAAAAAAGAATGACTGATATATTTGACTCGACCCCTTTGCGTGCTATGTTTTAATTGTCAGTGGTCGAAGTGAACGTCGACGACTGGGGACCATATCACACTTGCGTCCCAGCGACCCACGACCTTCACCTGCCCCTTAGATTTCCCGGGGGGACGACCGCTTGAGTGTAAGACTGGTTCGGTGGACCGGAGCAACAGGCGCTGTCGCGTGCGCCTGGAGACGCAAGTGTGAACAGGGACGATTCAAAACGCCGCGTGCTCGAATCGACCGACATCGTCGGCCTGATTTCCGAACATGTGGTTCTCAAGCCCCGCGGACGCGAGTTCGTCGGGCTTTGCCCGTTCCACGATGACAAAAATCCGTCCATGAACGTCGTGCCGCACAAGCAGATGTACCATTGCTTTTCCTGCGGCGCCGGCGGCGATGCGTACAGCTTCGTCATGGCGTACCACAAAATGACCTTCCCCGAGGCGATGCAGTTCCTCGCCGACCGGGCGCACATCGAACTTCCCAAGCACGGCAAGCGCGAAGGCGGCGACGAACCGACGATGTCGCAGCGCATTGCCCAAGCCAACAAACTCGCCGTCGATTACTTCCGCCGCATGCTCGCCGAGCCCAAGACCGGCGCGATCGCCCGCAAGTACCTCGGCGAACGGCGCATCAACGATGCGATGATCGAAGCGTTCGCGATCGGCGTCGCGCCCGATGCATGGGACGCGCTGGCGAATCTCGTCGAGAAAAATCGCTGGGACCGCAAGGCGTTCGAGCAGGCCGGGCTCATCGCGGTCCGCAAGTCCGGCGACGGATACATGGACAAGATGCGTCATCGCCTGATCTTCCCGATCATGGACGCCATCGGCCGCCCGATCGCCTTCGGCGGCCGCGTCCTGCCCGACGGCACGCGCGAGGACAAGTCCGACGCCAAGTATCTCAACAGCCCCGAAACCCCCCTCTTCAATAAGTCCGCCACGCTGTTCGGCCTGAACCTGGCGCATAAAGCCATCAGCGACTCGCGCACCGCCGTCATTGTCGAGGGCTACACCGATGTCATCGCCGCGCATCAGGCCGGCGTGAAGAACGTCGTCGCCACGCTCGGCACCGCGTTGACGGCTGATCATGCGAAGGTGCTGCGTCGCTACGGTGATCGCGTGGTGCTCGTGTTCGACGCCGACGAAGCGGGACAGAAGGCGGCGGACCGGGCGCTGCAGGTGTTCTTCAACGAGCCCATCGACGTCGTCATCGCCGTGTTGCCCGACGGGCTTGACCCGGCGGATCTGTTCGCGGAGGCGGAGGGCGTTTCGCGCTGGCATCAGGCGATCGACGAAGCCGCCGATGCGATGACGTTCCAGTTCCGCCGCGTGCGGGCGAACTTCAACGCCGCCGACTCGCTGGCCGGCAAACAGCGCATCACCGAAGACTACCTCCGCACGCTCGTGCAGTTGGGTCTTGCGAAGATCGACGCCGCCCGTCGCGGGCTGGTGCTGGCGCGTGTGGCCGACATGCTGCTTCTGGATGCGGCAAGCGTGGACAAAATGATTCGTCAGATCGCCGGTGCGCGTCCGGCGCCGATCGCGGCGGAGATGGAAGCCGCCGACGCCGCCGATCTTCGCCGCCCCACCGCCGCCGAGCAGGCCCAGCAGCTTATCGTCGGCTGCCTGCTCAATGAGCCGGCCCTGTTTCACGCCCTCATGCCCGACGGCCGCGCCTTCTGCGAGACCATCGGGCATGCGGACTTTTCGGCGGGGCCGATCCATGACCTTTACGCCGACCTCTACGAGTGGCTCACCGAACATGACACGCTCGCGCCTTCGGACCTCCGCACTTTGCTCAAAGAGGAAAACAGGATTCAACACGCCCTACAATGGCAGATGCACGTGGCCCGCCTCACCCAAACGGGGGCCACGCGCGTCGATGAGTTGCTCGCCGCCAACGCCAAAGCGCTCATCGATCAGCGCAGCAATGACGAATACCAGCATCAGAAGATGCTGCTTAGAGAGACGCAGGCCCAACAGGAAGATCGCGACCTGGAAGCCCAGACACAGCGGCTGGAACTGGCTATCGCTCACGCCAAGGCCAATCCCTCCGCGCGTCGCTTCCCCCGCGTGGTTCGATGACGGATGCGAACGAGAGGGTCATGGAACGTCGACCCGCCGACAGACTAACTCAACGATTGGTTTGGAGTGCTGACCTTGATCGCTGACATTCACCCGGCCGTGGCGGAACTGGAAGAACGCTCGAAAAAGCGTGGGTTCGTCACGTATGACGAGATCAACGAGACGCTGCCCGACGAGTGGGTCGAGCCGGACAAGCTTGACGAGCTGCTCGTGCGGTTCCGCTCGCTGGGGGTGCGGATGGTCGATTCGCGGACACTCAAGAACGGGGACGGCGCCGTCAAGTTCGCCGAGGACGCCAAGCCGGCCCGCGCCGCCAAGGCACCGGCGGTGAAGATGCCCGTCGAGGACGAAGTCGACGCCGACGGCGAAGCGCCGGTCGCGCGTGCGGAGATGGAAGACCCGTCCAGCCGCCGCATCGACGACCCGGTCCGCATGTACCTGACGCAGATGGGCGAGATCAGTCTGCTGACCCGCTCCGAGGAAATCCGCCTCGCCAAGAAGATCGAGACCTGCCGCATGATCTTCCGCCGCAAGGTCCTCGAGAACGACTACTCCATCCAGCACACCTTCGACACCCTCGAGCTCGTGCACTCCGGCGAACTGCCGTTCGACCGCACGATGAAGATCGCCACCAACGAGGACGGCGCGAAGGAGAAGATCTCCGCCCGCATTCCCAACAACCTCAAGACGGTCCGCCGGCTCCTCGAACTCAACCGCGAGGACTGGCAGCAGCTCGAAGCCAATCCGCGCATGGCCAAAGCCGCCCGCGAGGAACTGAAGCTTCAGATTCACCGCCGCCGCCGCAAGATGGCGACGCTCATCGAAGAGCTTTCGCTCCGCACGAGCCGCATTCAGCCGATGCTTCACAAGCTCAAGAGCATCTGCCGCAAGATGCGCCAGCTCGAGCGCGACCTGAAGCGCGCGGAGCAGGCGCCCAATCGCTTCGATCCCGAAGACATCATGGTGATGCGTGAGGAACTCAACGGCCTCCGCTCCCTCGTGCTCTGCGAGCCCGACGAACTTTCCGCCAACGTCGAGGACATCCTCGTCGTGTTCAACGAATACGAGCAGGCCAAGCGCGATCTGTCCGGCGGTAACCTCCGCCTCGTCGTCTCCATCGCCAAAAAGTACCGCAACCGCGGCCTGTCCTTCCTGGACATCATCCAGGAAGGCAACACCGGCCTGATGCGCGCCGTCGACAAGTACGAATACAAGCGCGGCTACAAGTTCTCGACCTACGCCACCTGGTGGATCCGTCAGGCCATCACCCGCGCGATCGCCGACCACGCCCGCACCATCCGCATCCCGGTCCACATGATCGAGACGATGAGCCGGCTGCGGAACATCACCAAGCAGCTCGTGCAGGAACTGGGCCGCGAACCGACCGTCGAAGAGGTCGCCAAAATCGCCAAAATGAGCACCACGGAGACCCGCCGGGTGCTGAAGATTTCGCGCCATCCGATCAGTCTTGACCGCCCCGTCGGCGAGTCGGAAGACTCGTATTTCGGAGACTTTATAGAAGACGAGTCCGCCGAGGCCCCCACCGACACCGCCAGCCATCAGATGCTCCGCGAGCGCATCGAGGCCGTCCTTAAAACCCTGACCTACCGGGAACGCGAAATTATCAAGTTGCGTTACGGCATTGGCGATGGATATACTTATACGCTTGAAGAAGTGGGTCGCATCTTCAAGGTGACCCGCGAACGCGTGCGGCAGGTCGAAGCCAAAGCGCTCCGAAAACTGCAGCACCCCGTCCGGTCCCGCAAGCTCGTCGGCTTCCTCGACGGCAGCGGCCCGGAGGAAATCTGACCCGGTCCTCGCAGAGTTGTTCAAACCTGCATTCCGAATCGCCCCGCCTGAGCGATGTTGCAACCGCTCGGCGGGTTTTTATTTGGTGATCCCATTCAGCGACGCCGCTCGCGGCGTGATCTTCATCATCAAACAAAGCACGCCGCGAGCGGGGTCGCCAAATGGGATCACGCGAGGATGGCGTTGACGACTTCGGGTTTGTCGCTGGGGCCGATCAGGCGATTGTTCAGACCCTGGAAGGGGAAATGGAACTGGAACGGGTCGAGGCCGAGCAAGTGCAGGATGGTGGCCTGCAAGTCATGAATCTCGACGGCGTCGGTCGCGGGGTAGTAGCCGATGTCATCGGTCTGGCCATGCGCGAGTCCGCCCTTGATGCCGCCGCCGGCGAGCCAGACGGTGTAGCCGTAGGGATGATGATCGCGGCCGATGAATCCGGGTTTGCGTGCGGCGTTATTGGCGGTGTTGTTCTGCATCATGGGCGTGCGTCCGAACTCGGCGCCCCAGACGACGAGCGTCGTTTCTAATAGCCCGCGCTGTTTCAGATCGCGCAGCAGGCCGGCGACGGCGCGGTCGATCTGCGCGGCCTTGATCGGCAGCATGCCGTCGATCGATTCGCGGGCGCTGTTGGCGTGATGGTCCCAGCCCCAATCGTAAAGCTGCACGAAGCGCACGCCGTTCTCGACAAGCCGGCGGGCGAGCAGGCAGTTGTTGGCGAACGTGGCGTCGTGCTCGGAGTGCACGGTGCGCGGGTCGGCGGTGGTCGTATCCGCTTCCGAGACGTAGCCGGGCTTCGCGCCGTACATCTCCAAAATATGCGCCGGCTCGCGCGAAATGTCCATCACCTCCGGCACGGCCGTCTGCATGCGGTACGCCAACTCGTACTGCGCGATCCGCGTGAGCGTCTCCGGGTCGCCGGCCAGCTCAAGCTGTTGCTCGTTGATGCGGCGGATCGTGTCGAGCGTCTGACGGCGAAGCGTTGCGTCCATACCCTTCGGATTCGACAGATACAGCACCGGCTCGCCCGTCGTGCGGCATTGCACGCCTTGATACACGCTGGGTAAAAAGCCCGAGCCCCACAGCGACTTGCCCCCGCTGGGCGTCTTGCCGCCGGAAAGCAGCACGACGAAACCCGGCAGATTTTCGTTCTCCGAGCCGAGCCCGTACGTGACCCACGACCCCATCGACGGATAGCCGAGCCGCGGATTGCCGGTCTGCACATAAAGCTGCGCCGGGGCGTGGTTGAACTGATCCGTGTGCATCGAACGGATGACGCAGGTTTCGTCCACGACCGATGCGAACTGCGGCAACAGTTCGCTGATCCATTGCCCGCTCTGCCCGTGCTGCGCGAATTTGAACTGCGGCGCGAGCATGCTCGGCACGCCCTTGATGAATGCGAACCGCTTGCCCTTGATGTACTCGTCCGGGCACGGTTTGCCGTCGAATTTCACCAGCGCCGGCTTGTAATCGAGCAGATCCACCTGCGACGGCGCCCCCGCCATGTGCAGATAGATCACCGACTTGGCCTTGGGCGCATAAAACGGCGGGCGCGGCGCCATCGGGTTCTTGTGCGGCTTCATCGCCGTCGCGCCGCTGGCGCGCTCCGCGCCGAGCATCGACCCCAGCGCGATCCCGCCCAGCCCCAGGCCCGCCCGGCCCAACAGGTGGCGGCGCGTCATCGCCTTGACGTTCTCCATGTGCGGATTCATCGCTTCGATTTTCATAGGTATGGCCTCAGGGCTTGATGACGGTTTCGTCGAGGTTCATGATCACATTCGCGGCGGTCGTCCACGTCGCAAGCTCGATGGGCGACTCGCCGTTCTGCGCGGCCGTGTGCGCCGATTCGATCAGCGCCGCGGCGACGCTGGGGTCGTCGGCGAAGTGCCGCGTCACCTGATCGATCAGCTCACGCAACGCGGCGAGCTCCTCCGCACGCGGCGCTCGCGCCAGCAGGCGGCGATACCCGATCGAAAGGCGCGACCCGACCTCCGGCCCGCCCTCGGCGATCATCTTCCGCGCCAGCGCCCCCGCCGCTTCCAGGTACACCTCGTCGTTGAGCGTGACCAGCGCGGCCAGCGGGGTGTTCGTGCGGATGCGACGCATCTGACAAACCTCCCGGCTCCCCGCGTCGAAATTCAACATCGACGGATACGGGCTTGTGCGACGCCAGTACGTGTACAGCGCCCGCCGATAGCGGTCCTCGTTGTCGGGCGTCTGCCATTGAGCGCCGCTGTAAATCGCCTTCCAAACGCCCGGCGGCTGCGGCGGCATCACCGGCGGACCGTACATCTTCGCCGACAACAAACCCGACGCCGCCAGCGCCTGATCGCGCACCTGCTCGGCCGTCAGACGAAAGCGCGGCCCGCGGCTGATGAGCACATTCCGAGGGTCGGCTTCGAGCTTGGCGGGCGTGAGCTTCGAACTCTGTCGGTACGCCGCGGACATGACCATCTCTTTGAGCATCCTCTTGCGCGACCAGCCGAGCGTGTCGCGGAACTCGATCGCCATGAAGTCCAGCAGCGGTTGATCGCTCGGCGGCGTGCCCTGCGTGCCGAAGTCTTCTTCGGTTTCGACAATGCCCATGCCGAACAGCCGCGCCCAGAGCCGATTGACCGCCACGCGCGCCGTCAGCGGGTTGGCCGGATCGACGAACCACTGCGCGACGCCCAGTCGATTCGCCGGGGCGCCTTTCGGCAGCGGGCCGAACGCGGCGGGGATGGTCGCGTGCACTTCATCGCCGTGATCGAGGAAGTTGCCGCGCACCTGGATGAAGGTCTTGCGCTGCTGATTGTCCGGCAGTTCGCGCATGATCGGCATGGTCGTCGCGGCCTTGCCCGCCTCGTCCGCTTCCTTCTGAAGCGCCGTGAGGCGTTCGGTGAGCGTCTTCGTCGCCGGGTAGACCGCGCGGAAGGCGTCATCGAGCATCGCCTGCTGCTCGGTCGTGCGCTTGTCCATATCGATGGCGGCGAGTTGTGCGACATCCACGCCGAGCGACGGCGCGAGTGTTTTGACGTCCGCGCTGCTGGCGGACAGCCGCACGTGTCCGAGCACCAGACCGTGCCCGTAGAGCTGGCGAATCGTGAACGTCAGCGTCGCGCCGGCGGTGACGTCGATCGGCTGCGCCAGTTCGAACATCGCGGCATGGGGCTGGCCTTTCTGTGGTGAAACGGCCCAGCCCGTCTTGTCGACGCCATCGATCGCGCCGCCGATCGGCCAGTTATCCTGCTCGAAGTCGGCGCGCCCCTTGGCGAGTTTGATCGGCTTGTCGGCACCGCCTTCGCGGAGCACGAGGGTCAGCTCATTGATGACGAAATTCGGGTCGGCCGCCGATCTCCCCGGCCCGCCGCGCGGCAGCGAAGGATCGGTCAATGTTTCGATGCGTACGGCCGTGAGCTTCGAGCCGGGCAACGATGCGGTGATTGTGTACGTGTCGGTGTCGGGGAGTGTGCCGGCGGCGAGGATGGAGCCATCGTCCTGCACGGTAAGCTTCGCCCCTCCGGCGCTGACCGCCTGCATCGGCGCGAGCGTCAGCCACTTCGCCGGCCCGGCGATCTGTTTCTCCCATGCGGTGCGCGCTGCGACGAAATCCGGCGTGATCGTGTCACGCTCCTTTTGAATCGCCGCGATCTGCGCTGTGAGCGCGGCGAGTCGCTGCGTCTGCTCGATGCTCGGCGTGGGAATGCGCGGGCGATCATCCGGCTTGTCCGAGTCCTCCGTCTGGTTGAAAAAGGCGTAAAATCCGTAGTATTCCGTCTGCGTGATCGGATCGTACTTGTGCGAGTGACACTTGGCGCAGCCCATCGTCAGACCCATCCAGACCTGCACGGTCGTATCGACGCGATCCTTGACCGCCGCGACGCGGAACTCCTCGTCGTCGGTCCCGCCTTCGTCGTTGGTCATCGTGTTGCGATTGAAAGCGGTGGCGATGAGCTGATCGGTCGTCGCCCCCGGAACCAGGTCGCCGGCGACCTGTTCGAGGGTGAACTCGTCATAAGGCATGTCCACGTTGTACGCTTCAATGACCCAGTCGCGATAGCGCCAGATATCGCGGTGATTATCTTTTTCATAGCCCTTCGAGTCGGCGTAGCGCGCCAGGTCGAGCCACATCGACGCCCAATGCTCCCCGTAGCGCGGCGAAGCGAGCAGACGATCGACGACCTTCTCATACGCCTCGGGCGATCGATCGCTGACGAACGCGTCGACTTCGGCGGGCGTCGGCGGCAGACCGATCAGGTCGAGCGACACGCGGCGAATCAGCGTGGTGCGATCGGCTTCGGGCTCCGGCGAGAGCCCCGCTGCTTCGAGCTTGGCGAGGACGAAACGGTCGATGGCATTGCGCGGCCAGTCGGTGTGCTTGACCACCGGCGGGTCGAGGCGCTGCGGCGCGATGAACGACCAATGCTTCAGAGCATCGGCGGCGAACGCATGTGTGGCGAACATCAAAAGGAAAACAAGCGGCAACCCGCTGCGACAAAGCTGTCGAAGACATTGATCGGGCACGCGGTGTACTCCGAATGTGGGCGGCGGTCCGACGGACCGAAAGTTCTGGCGAGGAATTCAATGGTACGGCCGGGGCGAGGCGGGATCATCTACTGAAACGCCAAAAAAACATATTCATTTTGCGCGTTTGGCGATTTGAGGAGCGTCAGATTGCAAAACGAGGTTCAGAAAACCCGCTGCAAGCGGCGTCGCCAAACGGGTGGGTCAGGCGAGGCCCAGGTAGGCGATGGCGATGCCGAAGGTCATGGGTTTCTGGGTCACGCTCGTGAAGCCGGCGCCGGTCATCATGTCGACCATCTGCTGGCGGCCCAGGAACGTGTTGACCGACTGGGGCAGGTACTTGTAGGCCCCGCTGCGATCGCGGGCGATCAGGGTCGCGGTGCGGGGCATGATGTGGCGGAAGAAGAAGTTGTAGAGCCAGCGGAGGACGGGGTTGGTGGGCAGAGAGAATTCGAGGATGCACAGTCGCCCGCCGGGGCGGAGGACGCGTTTGAATTCAGCGATGGCGGCGGCGGGGTTGGAGACGTTGCGAATACCGAAAGCAATGGAGACGATGTCGACGCTTTGATCGGCGATGGGCAGGCGCATGGCGTCGCCATCGGTGAAAGCGCACAGCGTCACGGGCAATGCGGCGTGATCGCGCTTGTGCTCGGCGATGCGGACCATGTTGTGCGTGAAGTCGACACCGATGACGCGATGCGGTTTGGCGGCGGCGAAGGCCAGCGAAAGATCACCGGTGCCGCAGGCAACGTCGAGAACGGTATCCACGGGCTGGACGCGGCAAAGCTTAACGGCCGCCCGTCGCCACGCCTGATCGCGCCAGAGCGAATGAAGCCGATTGTTCAGGTCGTACGATTCGGCGATCGCGCTGAACATCTGCTGCACGCGCGCGGCCTTATCGGCGGCGGCATGCGGGTTTTGCCGCAAATCGTCGTCCGTCCACGCGGGTTGCCCTTGCATCGGGGAGTTCACGCACCGATCATATGCCAAGTCGTATCATCAATCGAACGACCTTATCTGGAGCGACTGACATGATCAGACATTTGATGCTCGCGGGGATGGTGTTGGCGGCGGGTCTGCTGGGCGGATGCAACACGAATCCGGCGACGGGCAAGCTGCAGTTCAACACACTCAGTCGGGACGAGGAAATCCAGATCGGCTCCGAGGCCGAGCCGCAGTTCATCACCGAATCCGGCGGGGAGATTCCCGACGCGACGGTGCAGGCATACGTCAGCGCGATCGGCAAGAAGCTGGCGGCCGTGAGCGAGCGGCCGGACATGCCCTGGGCGTTTCACGCCGTCAACAGCCCGATCGTCAACGCCTTCGCACTGCCGGGCGGGAAGGTGTTCATCACGCGCGGGCTCATGGAGAAGCTGCACAACGAAGCGGAGATCGCCGCCGTGCTCGGTCACGAATGCGGACATGTCAACGCCGAGCACATCGGGCAGCAGATGAGCCGGCAGATGGTGCTCAGCGGCGTGCTTCAGGCGGCGGGCGCGGTCAGCGATTCGCAATGGATCGGCACGCTCGGCGGCGCGGGCGGGCAGCTTTACCTGCTCAAGTTCGGGCGCGATCAGGAATCGCAGGCGGACGAACTGGGCCTGCGATACATGACCAAGGCGGGGTACGATCCGCATGCGATGCTCGGCGTCATGGAAGTGCTCAAGTCGCTGGGCAACAGCGGACTGGAGATGCTTCAGACCCACCCCCTGCCCGAAACACGCATCGAGCGCGTCACCCATCTGCTCGACACCGGCTACCGCCGCACCGTCAACAACCCCAGCTTCGTGCTCAAGCCCGACGCTTATCAGACCAGCGTGCTGGCGCGGCTGAAAAAACTGCCCCCGGCGCCGCAGCCGAAGCAGCAGTGAAATGAGTCTGGAACGGGGAGTTTGGAGTGCGGAGTGAAAGGCATTGAAGCGACCCAATAGGCCGCATATGCCTGTTTTACACTCCACATTCCACACTCCCCGTTCCGCACTTCTCTTTCGCTCCCCACTCCGCACTTTGCCACTCAGACGTGCTATACTGCCCGTCTTTGGACGAACTGCTGGAGCCCACGGGTTATGCTCAAATTCTTTGCCAAGTACAACAAGATCATCCTCGTCGTCGGCGGGTCGCTGCTGATGGTCATTTTCCTGCTCCCCGCCGGCGGACGGTTTCTTCAACCGGACCCGGGCAATCAGACGATCGGCCGGGTTGACGGCACGAAGATCACGCTCCGCGAGCAGCAGGAAGCCGCCGCGGAAATCGAACTCGTCAACCGCCTGTTGCCCCAGCTTCAGGGCGCCCTGCCGCATGACGCGCTGCACTGGCTTTTGCTTGTGAAGGAAGCCCGCAAGAACGGGCTCTACGTGGCGGCGGAGCAGGTGCATCCGTTCCTGGATCAGATGGCGGCCAACGGCGTCAACGTGGCGGCGATGCTTCAAGCCAACGGCGCCAGCGTCGACTTCGCCGTGCAGGCGCTTCAGCATCTTGAGATGATCGAAGGGCTCAGCCGGCTCATCACCGCCGCCGAGCATCCCTCCGAGCCGCGACTGGCGCACTTCGCGCAGGACATTCACTCGACGGCGACCGCCGATGTCGTCGGCATCGACGCGGACTTCCTCGGCGCCGATGCGCCCAAACCGACCAATGATGACATTCAGAAGCTCTTCGCCGAGTACAAGGACGACATCCCCGGCCGCAGCGAACCGTACGGGTTCGGCTATCGTCTGCCGGCCCGGGTGAAGCTCGAGTATCTGAGCGTGCCGCTGAAGCGCGTCGCCAATTCGATCACGGTCGATGAAGTCGAAGCACAGAAGTATTACGCGACGCATCCCGAAGATTACATGCCCGCACCCGCGGCCGATGAGAAGAAGGACGACAAGGCCGCCGCCCCGAAGGAGCCGCTGCCCTACCGTCAGGTCCGCGACCGGGTCATCGCCGCCGTGACGGACAAGATGGCCAAGGAGAAGCAGGACAGGATCGTCAAGCAGATCGTCGCGATGGTCGCTGAGCACAATCGCCAGCTCAAGCGCGATGAGCAGAATTACCTGATCCTCACGCCCGAGCACACCCCGCTCGCCTACGAGACGATCACGCAGCAGATTCAAAAGGACTTCGGCGTACTGCTGGACGTCATCCGCGTTGAAGGCCGCTGGCTGACGTTCTCGGACATCAGAAAGCTCGAGGGCTTCGGCGGCGCGGGATTCGAGATGGCGGGCAAGCAGGTCAACGTGCTGCCGTACATCGCATCGATCAAGCAATTCGATCCGAATCCGGCCAATCCGCTTGTCAATCTTCGCCTTCAGGTCAACGTCAGCTCGCGCGCCGTCAGCGACGGGGCCGGCAATCAGTACATCTTCCGCGTGCTCGTCGCCGACCCGGCGCATGAGCCCAAACTGCTCGACGAAGTGCTCGACGATGTGACCCGCGACGCCAAGCGCCTCGCCGCCTACAACCTCCTCAAAGATCGCACCGACAAGATCCTCGAACGCGTCAAGACCGACGGACTCGACAAGGTCGCCGAGGCGTACAAGACGAAGGTCGAAAAGGTCGGCCCATTCTCCGGGCGCGATCAGCAGACGATGATGATGAGCGGCGGGAAACTCGAAGTGCCCACGCTTCCCGTCGTCGGCAAGAGCAAGGCGTTCGTCGAACAGGTCTTTGATATGTGCCAGAAGGCCCAGACCGCCGGCGGCATCGCCAAGGCCCCCGCGGATCAGACCCTGGCGGTCATCCCCATCGACACCGCGCAGAAAGTCGTCATCGTCAAGCTCGTTTCGTATGAGCCGATCGACGAAGGCACGTATGAGCGGCTCAAGCCCATGTTCGCCCGCGGCCTGATCCAGTCCAACGCCACCGCCCTCACCGCCGACTACTCCCCCCTGACCCTCGACGCCCTCAAAAAGCGCCTCAACTACGTCAGCGCCCATCCTGAAAAGGACAAGGAAGTCGAGGAAAAACAGGCGACGACGAGCGGTGACGCCAAGGCGAAGCCCAACACGTAAGCCGCCGCTCGCGCTGTAAATGTTGTCCGTTTTTTACATCGCCCCGCCCGGCACATTCATCGCCGGGGGCTTGATGATCTGCACATTGATGCGATCCGACGGCAGCATCTTCCCCGCGTTGATGCGCTCGTGCGGATCGAAGACGCGCTTGATGCGGTCGAACGTTCGAAGGGTCGAGGCGTCAAACATGGTGCTCATCAGCGCGAGTTTCTCGACGCCGACGCCGTGCTCACCGGTGAGCGTCCCGCCGATCTCGATACAATAAGTCAGAATCTCGTGGCTCGCCTCCATCGCCCGCCGCACTTCGTCCTCGTCATCCTCATCGAAAAGCAGAATCGGATGCACATTGCCGTCGCCGGCGTGAAACACGTTGGTGATGATCAGCCCGTACTTGACGCCGATTTGAGCCACGCGCTCGATCACCTGCGGCAGCATCGACCGCGGCACGCAGGCGTCCTGCGTGCAGTAGCTGGGGCTGATGCGCCCGATCGCCCCGAACGCCCGCTTGCGCGCCGACCACAGCGCCGCCCGCTTCACCGGGTCCGCCGAGCATTGCACATCCCGCGCCCCGCACGCCCGGCAAATCGCCGCGACCTGCTCCATCTGCTCGTCCAATAGCGCCTCTACGCCGTCCAACTCGAACAGCAATAGCGCCTGCGCATCGGTCGGAAAACCGTAATGGAACGCGTCCTCGACGACCTTGACCATCGCCCCGTCCATCATCTCCAGCGCCGCCGGCACGATCCCCGCCGCGATCGTCTTCGCCACGCTCTCGCACGCCGCCACGGATGAATCGAAGATGCCGACGATCGTGCGAAACGTGTCGAGCCGCGGGGTGAGCCGCACCCAGACTTTCGTGATGATCCCCATCGTCCCTTCCGACCCGACGATGACGGAAGGCACATCCGGCCCGGCGCCGTCGAGCAGCTTGTTGCAACGCGTCGTCACGACCCGCCCGTCGGGCAGCACCATTTCCAGGCCGACGATGTGATTCGTCGTCACGCCGTATTTGAGCGTGTGAATCCCCCCGGCGTTCGTGGCGGCGTTGCCTGCAATGGTCGATGCCCGTTGCGAGGATGGGTCCGGCGCAAAGTGCAGCCGCTCGCCGCCCGGCAGACGATTGACATGCTCCGTCAGCTCCAGATTCCGCACCCCCGCCTCGACGCATGCCAGCCGATTCACCAGATCGACCTCGACGATCTTCTTCATGCGGCTCGTCACGATCAGCACCCCGTCGCCATACGCAACGCACGCCCCCGTCAGCCCCGTCCCGCTCCCCCGCGGTACGATCGGCACGTCATGCTTACTGAGAATCTCCACGCACGCCGCCGTCTCCTCGACCGAATGCACGAACACCACCGCCGCCGGCACCGCCTTGGCGATCGGAAATCCATCGCACTCGTAACTGATCAACTCCGCCGGATCGCCGAGCACATTCGCGTCCCCCACCACCCCCTTAAGCGCCGTGATAACCGCCTGTCTGGTCATGCTTTGATTGTACAACCTGTCCCCCACTTGACCCAACGCCCAACCCTGCTAAAGTAACCGGTCTGTCAGCCGATAGATAAGCATCGGCCAACATCTAATCCCCTGTAGCTCAATGGTAGAGCGGGCGGCTGTTAACCGCCAGGTTGCTGGTTCGAGCCCAGCCGGGGGAGCTTTTTCACAGGGAGCGGAATCCGCCGCCCCGTCCAGTTAACGCCGACGCCCGAGGCACCGCCGCCTCGGGCGTTGTCGTAACCCGTTGGAGACAAAGAGTTGTGGCGAGGTGTCCCCGTGTAGCGGCGCTCTCGGTTTCGCGGACAGGA
>WGMD01000004.1 GCA_016125255.1 Planctomycetota bacterium
GCTCGCCCTGACGGAGTCGTGATCGTGAAGAACTGTGCCTGCCTGCGCCCTTTCTCCGCCTTGGCGTGAGCGGGGAGTGATGCCCAAACACCGCGAGGGTCGTTGTCTGGATTCGAGTACCGCCCTAACTGTGCTTCAGAAGCTGGTAAGGGATTGCGGATCATCTGCCACTTCAGGCGATCCTTGGCAAACACCAGGATATTGTCATGTACTGTTGAGATATCCGTTCGATTCTCTCGTGTGTGCGTCTTTTGCCAGATGATATTCGCCACGAAATTCACTCGGCCAAATATTTCATCGAGCACCACTTTGGCGTAGGCATGTTCGTTGTCGTCCAAGTTCACCCAGATCGATCCATCCTCCGTCAGGAGTCGATGAAGAATCTCCAGTCGATCTCGCATCAACGATAGCCAGAGGGAGTGTTCGACCCCGTCGTCATAGTGCGTGAACGCTGACCCAGTGTTATACGGCGGATCGATATAGATGCACTTGATCTTGCCGGCGAACTCCTGCTCCAGCGCCTTGAGGGCCAGGAGGTTGTCGCCGAAGATCAGCCGGTTGTCGAAGAGGTCGTTCTCGCTGACCCGCCGCGCGGCATGGTACGACTTGCCCGCGTCCTCAATCAGAACGCGCGGCTCCAGCTTCGGCCGGTTCTCCTTGCCGATCCAAGTCAGTTCCAAACGTGTATTGCTTTTCGCCATGCTTGATTCCTAACCGTTTACCATTCAATCGCGGCCGATGCCTGCTCCTCCGGGAGTTGCATCCATCGTGGCGTGATAAGTATCTCTCTTCCGCGTCGCCGCTCGGAGGCGGCATATCGCAACGAAAATGGATGTATGCTGGCCCAGCCAGCATACATGCCGCGTATCTCAGGGCAGTCGTCATAGGTCAATACCCAAGCTGCGTCCTCCATGCGTCGCAGTTGGTCGGCAAGCCGCTCGTGGTAGGGATGGTCGAGCTTGTTCAAGTACAGCGTCTCTCCCTTGGCGTAATAGGGCGGGTCAATGAAGAAGAACGTACTATCATGATCCCGCCCGCCGATGAATTCGAGGGCATCCATCTGTGAAACGCGTATCCGCCCGCCGTACTCCGAAACCTTCGTACATCGCGCTTCGAGTTCCGACTTGTTGAATCTTGCGCCAAGCTTCCATTTGCCCGTTTGTTTGACACCACCGATGGGACCGCCATTCATGATGATCCCTGAGCGATTGCATCGATTGAGGTAGAATGCGGCGAATCCTCTGCGAAGGCGAGAGACACCACTTGAGCATCGGTACGTTTCACGCTGGCGACGCCATTCTGCCATGCTGACGCGCGAAGAACGTAGCATCGCCAAGAACGGCCTGGGACGATTCACGACCGTCCACCAAAAATCGTGAATGGCGGGGTCGGCATCGTTGATGTGAATTTCGGGGGTATCTTCTCGATATAGCAGCGACAGAGATGCGCCAGCACCACCCGCAAAGGGCTCAGCAATGGCACGATCACCAAGCTGGTTGATCGACCGAATACCGGCAAGCAAGCCGGTCATAGACGCCTTGCCACCAGGATAACGAAGAGGGCTGGACGTTCTCATTGGGCGTCGTCCTCCAAGTCCTGCTCCAGCATCAGCCGAAAGAGAGGCTCCGTTCGTATCCAGAATTGCTGAATGTCCCTTGCGCTAGGTAAATCACTGTCATGCACAAACGCATTGAGATCGCCAATGTTGAAGGGAACGTCTTTATCGCTAGACAGCGCCTTGTTGATCTTGTTCATCGCTGCGCCGGCCAACCGAGATTTGGCGATGGCCTTGATCTCAGGAACCAACTGGCTAAGTGTTGGCACTGAGTGCCTGAGTTTTCCAGATGCCTTGAGCTGGGCGACCAACGGTTCCAGCTTTCCGAGGCGTTTGAGGCAATCTACGATTGACAATTCAAGGAACACCCGCAACAGCACTGCTCCAGCATTGGGGTATTCCTCACGCTTGAGCTTCTTCAACTCACGACAGATGTCGTTTAGCCGTTCGCAGCCGTGTCGGAGTTTCAGATCGCGAGGGAGAACCGTCTTGCTATCCGTCTTGGACGCCTTGAGCGTCGCCTTTTTGACAGTCGGCTTCGCCGACACCGACGGGCCCTTGATGATGTCCGATGGCACGAATGAGCCTTGTTTCTTCTTCGGCCTTTCCTCTTCGGCCCATCCCTCGAAGTACGCGCGGATATTGTCGTTGGTGTTCAAGGTGCGGGAAGACTGCTTACCCAAAGCCACATCGGTGACCAGCTTGGCGAATCCGCGAAGGAATTCCTTCTTGGTGGTATTACCCCGCAATCCATGCTCAGGGTCGGTATCAACATGCAGATATTCACGACCAACGGACGAGTCGAAGACTCGTTCAAGGGTTGTGAACACTTTTGCCGTTGGACCATCAAGCTTCGCCTTTACCTCCTCTGGGAGATCAAGGGATCTGGCCATGTCGGCTACCGCCCTGGTTTGGCGAGCCTCCTGAATATCCGCAACCGAGAATCCAAGCTCGTCACGAAGAGCATCGTTGTCGTATCCTTCAGCAAGCTTGTCGAGGATGAAGCTCGCACGATTCTCCGCCCGCCATGCCAGCACCGGTGTGCCGACGTGTCGGCCCGCGATCTGACGATCGGTCTCCTTGCGGCTGGGGGCAATCGTCACCGGAACGCTGGCGATCATATTGGGGTCTACGATGCGACGGGCCAGTCGCTCGACCTGCCGCTCATGCTTGCCTTCGAGCAATGCAGGCTCGCGCAACGCCTTCAGCGCCGCGAGGCGGCGGTTGCCTTCAACCACAACCAGTCGTCCGTCTTCCTTAACAGCCAGAAGCGGCTCATTGGGGAAGTACCCGCGAGTTGCGATGCTCTCAGCCACCTCCATCGCCTTATCATGCTCAAAGAGGTACTGGATTATCTCGCGGGGGGCCCGAGCGGAGTGCTCTCGGCCGAGACGAGGATTCTTCGTGTCGAGATGAAGGCTCGTCGGCGACATCATTTTCGTTTTCCACGTCATAGCCATAGCAGTCCTTTCATGGGAGTCGGACTATCTCCTATTGAATCACCACCGGCGTCATACGGGCCGCTTTCTTCGGACAGGAGCACCGCAGGTGGGTTCCATCGTTTGCAGTCTTTGTCGCCAGCGCCCCACAGTTGGGGCATGTCAGCGCTTCCACCAGTGCAATCGTGGCGGTGCCGAAATCACGCACATCGCCATCGGGGATTTCCATGCCCGGCGTGTTGAAGTGGCAGCCGACTTGATTGCGGATGAACTGCAGGCCATTGACTCTGTCGTAGGCCGCCTTGGACGCAGTGGCCTGCCAATTCTCCGGTTGGCCATCCGCGTTCCAGTTGTCGTTGACCGTAACCGTGAGGTTGTGCTTCGAGAACAACTTGCTGCAACCGTTCAGCAATGCTCCGAGGGTGTAGAGGTTCAGCTTGTTGTGGGGGAGCGAGCACTCGTAGAGCAGTGTCAGATCGTCCAGAATGCTTTCGAGCAAGATACCCGCCTTGGAGGACACCGCCTGGCGGTCCAGCACGGCTTCGCCGATCTTGGCCCGGAGTTCGTCGAGCACGCGCGGCATATTCTGGGCGGCGATTCCGTTCGTGGCGCACCAACGCCCAAGATGGACACGCTGAATTCCCTGGGCGTTCTGGCAACGGTCCCACCAGAGCCGGTAGTGCGTGGCGACGACGACTTGGAGGAAGTTCGGGGCCTCGGCGCTGAGCAAATCAATCACTCGGCCTAGGTGTGTGGCATCCACGGAGGAGAAAATATCGTCGATCAGGAGGATCATCTGGTCCGGGGCTTCCCGCTTGGCCAGCGCCAGCCAAACGCAAAAACCGAGCGTATCCAGATGGGATTCGCTAAAGACGGCTTGGGGTGGGATGTCGGTGTGCCCGTGGAAGACGCCGGTCTGACTGACCGACCCCCTGCGTTCCTCTTCCATCTTTAACTGTTCCAGCCCGATGTTCTCGTCGGGATGGATTGCCTGGAACAGGCGGTCGGCCTCTTGGCGGATGCCATCCAGAATGCTTTGCGTGAATGCCACACGCTTCTCATGGACGATGTCGAATGCTTTCTTCAGGCCTTTCCGGATGCGATCTAGGTCGGCCATCTTCTCATTGGCCTCCTTGATGCCGTTCCACCACTGTTTGATGGAATTGAACTGGTTGACATCACGCTGAGCGGTATCACGTTGCTGCTCGAGCGTTGTCTGAACTGGCTCAAGTTGGCTACAGACTGCGACCAGCGCCTCCATGTTATCTGTTGCCTGCTCCCACGTTGGCCAGGCGACGTTTAGCGCGACGAGTTCTGGCACATCGCCAGCTTGTACGACCTCCTGGACCTTCTTCAGCGCCTCGACAAGCTTGGTTGTGGCTTCCTCAAGATGGGATGCGGCGGTGTTCACCCATCCTTGAATGCGCTGCCGGTTGTCGGTGAGAGTCTTCAACTCGGACAACTGCTCGGATGCATGGTTGACGATATCGAGCAATTCATCTCGCCCCATCGGCCGTTGGCATGTCGGGCACTTGTCCAGCGAATCTTCGGCTTCGATGTATGCCTTGGCCTTCTCCAGAGATTCGAGTAGCTGAACGGCTGTCGTCGAACTCAGGCTTGGCGCGTTGGCAATCTGCTGGTTGACCTCAGCTAGCTGGCCTGCCACGTTCGAGTGCTTCTCGTTCCGCGTTTCGTATTCGGTCTTGGCAGCAGTCGCGGCAGCAACGGCTTCGACGACTTCCTTCAGTCGCGCAAGTTTGTCGTTGAGCCCCTGGATACCGGTGTTTACCCGTTGCTCTGCCCATGCCATCGCCGTCTGTCCTGGACCCGGCCGACCTTCGTCAGTCCAAAGCCCCTCAAGCTGCGTCGCCATCCGGTCCTTGTCGCCAATGAGCGTTGTGATGGCCCGATTGGTGTCGTCCAGTTTCTGCTGAAGTGTGCCTTCGGATTGCTCGACACAGGCAATGTCGATGAAATGACGAAGCGCCTTGTACCTCTCGCTCGGCTGCGCCAAAACCAGCTCGAGGATGGCGTTGCGGCGAAGAATCTTCACCTTTGGTTTGACCGCAGGCCCCGCCACATTGATGGCACTGCGCCGCATGGTGCCTGTCCAGCTTTCGCCATCAGAATGGATGATGACCTTCAGCGTTGCGGGCGGGGTGCCCAAAGCGCAGAGGTACTTGCCTGGGTTTTGCCCGACACTCACCCCGTCAAGGCATCCGTTCGTCCCACGGCAGACGACATCCATAGCGTCAAGAATAGACGACTTGCCCGAACCGTTCTCTCCGAAGAGCATCGTGAAGTCTTTCTTCGGATCGAAGTCCAACTCGAACGCTCCGATCGCGCCACGGAAGCCGGTCATCTGAATTTTGGTGATAGGCTTACTCATCGTTGGCCTCCCCGGAAGCGGCCTGTGGAGCAGTGGCCATGTCAACCCAGAGGTTCCAGTCCTCCTGCTTGACACCGCCTGTTTTCAGCTTGGAGAGAAGGGAGCCCTTGTGGGCCGCGGTGATCAACCCTGCGGCAACCAGAGCGTCGGTGACTTGCGATGCCAAAACATCGTTGGGACTCTGGGGAGGTGCGGGTGCACTCGGCATGGCAGGGACTCCAGTCATTGGATTCTCCAGCGGATCGTGAAAAGAGCGTGGACGGTACTCGTATGCTTCAACTGCTTCTCGATCTTGCCGATCAGTTCTTCGCGCTGTTGATCGATGGCGTCCTGAGCGTCATATAGCTCCCGACGCTTAATGTTGCGACGCCGGTCCAATTCACGGATCTGTTTCTGATGGGCGAGTTTGTCCTGCAATGATTGGGCAAGGGCTGCCGTCCGACGAAGCTCGCGAACCTGCTTGTCCAGTTCCTTAATATCGTGTTCCAGCGAGAGCTTGAGGTCCTCGCTCCAACGGTCGAGCTTGAGGACTTCCTCGTCGAAGAATCGGGCATTGCGCGTGTCGATCTCGCCCAGGCGGGCCGCGACCTCGACCTTGCGCTGCTCGGCCAAGTCGGGGGTGTCCGTGGCTTCAGGGCCGAGCGTTGCGGGGAGGGACATGAGCTTGCGGCAGATCTCCTCGTCGAGGACCTGCTTGTGGTCGGTCTTGGCGGCGAAGACCAGGAACTCGTCCACTTCAACGGCGCATATGGTGAGCTTGGACACCTCCAGCCAGCCGGACTGCCCGACGAGCGGCTCAATCACGCTGATCTTGGACGGGTGGTTCGTGTAGTCGAACGTGATCTCGGCGACAGGCAGCTTGCGGCCGATGGCGCGCTCGATAAGGCGCAAGGCCAAGGGGTGATCCGGGCGGTAGAAATGCTCATCCGCAGTCTCGGCGGCCTTCCAGTCGAGGTTGTACCAGCCGTGTCGAGCTTCGCCCTCGGAAGTGTCGCCTGTGTAAAGGAAACGCGGCATCTGCGGGTCGAACTGAGCTTGGCTGTCAAGCTCAACCCGCGTCAAATCGAGCAGCCATCGTTCCCGCTGCGAGAGGCATTCGAGCGTTTTCTCGCGGCTGATCTTGAGACGGGATCGCACGTCCTCGTCGAAGTGTTCCAGCAACGCCTGACGGGTCGCGGCCAGGCGTGCCTGAATTTTGGCGTCCAGTTCCGCCTGTAGAGTGTCGAAGGCGGCCTGAATCTCGGCGTTCGTGCGGCAGGTCTGGTAGACCTCGGCGATACGACGCTCGATGTCCACGCCGGATTCCAACGCGCCCAGCACTTCATCCGAGGCACCGAAGACGCCGTCAAATAGGCGGAACTTCTCGCTGAGCAACTCGTAAACCCGCTTGTCAGCCTCGTTGCGACGATTCAGGAAATTGACGACGACCACGTCGTGCTTCTGGCCGTAACGATGGCAACGGCCGATGCGCTGCTCGATGCGTTGCGGGTTCCAGGGAAGGTCGAAGTTGACGACCAACGAGCAGAATTGAAGGTTGACACCTTCGGCAGCTGCTTCCGTGGCAATCAGGATCGTGGCTTCATCACGGAAATGCTCAACAATGGCCGCCTTCATGTCCACGGCACGGGAGCCGGTGACGCGATCTGTTCCCTGGTGCTTGGCCAGCCAACGCTGGTAGATTTCGCCGTGGTGAGGCTGGTTGTTCGTGCCATTGATCGTGGCGACCTGGCCATCGTAGCCGTTGGCGACGAGCAGATCGTAGAGGTAGGTCTGGGTCTCGCGCGACTCGGTGAAGATGACGGCCTTGCGGGGCGCACCGAGGACTTGGGCCTTGGCGAACGCGGTCCCGAGGGCGGGCAGCAAGGCGTCACCCTTGGCATTGTGGGCGATTCTGGCGGCAAGCTCGGCGTATCGCCTCAGGTCTTCCAGTTCGCCTTTCAACTGCTCCGGGTCGATTTCTTCTTCCACGTCCGCCTCGGCATCCTCGCCGTACTCGTCGGCCAGTTCGTCAATGCCTTCCAAGTCCTCATCATCAAGCAGGTCGAGTCGATCTCGAAGATTCTCGAGGCGATCCGCGAGTCGGCGAAGCGTCCGGGCAATGGCGAAGGTGGACGAGGCCAGCAGCTTTCGCAGCACCATTGTGATGAGTTGCCGCTGACTGGCGGGCAGTGCATACAGCACTTCTCGTTGCAGGTAGGTCGTGATGTCGTCGTAGAGGGCCTGCTCCTGGTCCGTCGGCAAGAACTCCTGGGTGATCGGGACGCGGTTGGTGAAGGGGATGTACTCCGTCACCTGCTTGCGCAGCGCGCGGGTGCAAACAGATGCGATCCGCTGTTTCAGTTGGACGTTTCGGCTCAGTTCGTCGTTGTTGTTGATGAACTGCTCTCGGAATGACGCCACGTCGCCGAAGACGTGCGGGTCAATCACGCTGACAAGGCTGAATAGCTCCAGGAGCGAGTTCTGCAGCGGCGTGGCGGTGAGCAAGAGCTTGGGTGCCTTGCCGACCGCCTCTGTGATGCGGTGGGCCATCGTCTTCTGCGCGGCCGGATTGTTTTGGAGCCGTGTACGCGAGCGGTGGACATTCCGCAGACGATGGGCCTCGTCGATCACCACCATGTCCCATGGCACCTGTGCTACAGCGGCGGCCTTGGCGGCGGCGAAGTTGTACGAGCAGATGACAGCCTTGTCCTTCTGGTCGAAGGGATTGCCGCCGCCATTCTTCCGCAGACGCCCGACCACTTGGGAATCCAGAACGTCGGACGAGATGAAGAACTTCTCGCTCAACTCCTGTTGCCACTGCTTACGGAGCATGGCGGGCACGACGATGAGGATGCGACGGCGGCGCTCGGCCCATCTCTGCGAAAGCACAATGCCCGCTTCAACCGTCTTTCCCAAGCCAACCTCGTCGGCCAGGATAGCCCCGTTGGTGAAGGGCGAGCGAACGGCGAAGAGCGCGGCATCGATTTGGTGCGGATTCAGATCAACCCGTGCGTTGGCGATGGACCGCGACAGCGCAGCAATGTCGCCCCCTGACCCACGAAGGGTCAAGGCGTGCGCCCAATACTGGCTGTGGTATGCGGTGTTCATTTGCCGCGCCCCTTGGTCATGCGGGTCCGGCCCTTGTTGGTCAGCCGGTATTTCTGAAGGCGACTAGTGGGCTTCTCGGGGCGGGTGGCTTCGATGAACCCATGTTTCATGGCGGGATGAAGGTAGTTCTCGCGGAACGTTGGCCTGTGCTTAATTCCAAGCAGCTCGCGAAGTTCTCCCGCCGATTTTTCCCCGGACTCAAGGGCCTGTAAGAGACGCCCGACCGGGTCGCTCGACTGGGTCGCCGACTGGGTCGGTAACTGGGTCGGTAACTGGGTCGGTAACTGGGTCGGTGCTGCTTGCAAGGGCCGCCAGAGGGTCTGGATGAACTGCCCGCTCTCCTGTCGGAATTCGGGCGCACGCAGCTTGGCGGCTTTGCAGAGACCGATCATGTCCAGGATGCCGGTTCCCGCCTTTTCAATGTGCCGCGTGAGGAAAAGCGGCTCGGCGATGAGCGGATTGCGGGGAATCGAGGCATGGGGGAGCCGTAGGGACTCGGGCGTGAGTGACGGCGGCAGCTCGCCGGGGTTCCAAATCTCCAACCGGTCGGCGAAGAGCATGACTTGGACGGAGGCGTTGGAGGCATAGTCGCGGTGGGCGACAGCGTTAACGATGGCCTCGGCGACGGCCGCTGGCGGGAGTTCATAGGTTACAGGAGCCTGAGTGCTCTCGGCGCGGGTGCCGACCGCCGCCGCGATCTTCGACATCACGAAAGCCACCGACTGGTCCACCAGCTCGAACACCGTGCCTTTGTAGATGTGGTAATCCGGGATCGGCTTGGCTACCGTGGTGCTGTGAAATTGGAGGCACTTGACCTCTGAGGTAATGAGAAAACGCTGAGGCTGTTTGCCGAAAAGTAGGACGGCGGCATGGCTGGGCCGCCCATGGTCGAGGAGGTTCAGATGGGCCAGGGCTTTCTCAGTGGAGGTTCGGGGACCGAGAGGGTAGTTGCGCTCGGCTTGGGCGCGGGCAAGGAATTCCTGCACCTTCTTGCGGGAGAGATCATTGAGCGTGGCGTCGGGACAGGCCGCCGCGTCGAATGGACGTGTGCGGACGGTTCCGGCGCTAACCAGGTATTCGACGAGGCTGGAGTATACGAGTGCGGTTAGTTCGGGAATACTTCCGAATCGTCGCCGGATGAGTTGGTTCCCAGCCTTGCGCACGAGCGCCTGCATCTTCGGGTGGCGCGCGGAGTCCTTGTCGCCCTTGACGAATATCAGGCGTTGTTTTCCGGCTGCGGTAGCCTGGTCAAACTCGCGCTCTGTGGGCGAGAACCCCTGGTCGTCTTCATAGCCGTACTCATTGCCCAGAAGCCCCAGATACACGTCACAGCGATCCACTTCATTGAGATAGACTTCATCGGCGCGGCGATCAGAGGCTGGCATATCCTCGAACAGGAATACCTCGAAGAACCGCCCCAGAAGGGCATCCCCTTGGATATAGTCTTTCAGCGCCCGGCGCTCAGTGGTCAGTTCCTTCTGCACGCTGCTGATGAAGATCAGCTCCTTCATGGTTTGTCCTCGCCGGTCGGCGCACCGGAACCGCGCTTGACCCACTCGTCGATGGCGTCTTTGTGAAACCGCCAGCGTTTGCCGATCTTCGTGCCGGGGAGTTTGTTCTCGACCGCCAGCTTGTAGAGCGTGGATTTGGAGATCTTCAGGTACTCCGCAAGCTCGTCCATCGTCATGATCTCGCCGTGTTTGGCCGCCATGGGCTGCTCCAAAGGCATCCTTGCCGGTCTTCTTCAGTGCTGCGGATATTATCTGTTTTTCGCCGATGTTCGCAAGACTACACTGCCCGCCGTCCGGCAGCGAGTGCTGCCCCGGACGAGGCCGGCCCCCTGTCTCACGTCACACAAGGATGTGCTATGATGCTCAGAAAATTGCGATGGCCGGGTAGCCTCGATGCCAGCAAAACGTGAGAGTGTTCCGACAAGGGTTGCTCCTGGGGAGCTAACCCCAGTCACAAACAAGTGGCTGGGGTTTTTGTTTAGCGATGCGTCAGTCGACCAAGCCGCGACCCCAACGCACCTTGCGGCAAGCGGTTACTGCTCTCGCCTCGGACCGGCGGGCGGCGTTCTGTCAACC